>UQOH01000004.1 GCA_900542625.1 uncultured Fusobacterium sp. | reverse complement strand
GCATAGACATATTAAGAGTCTTTCCAAATCTTCTTGGACGTGTGAAAAGTTTTACCTTTGCTCCGTCATTCACTATACCTTCTATAAATTTTGTTTTATCTGCATAATAATAACTTTCTGTTATAATTTCTCTAAAATTATCTACACCAATAGGGATTTTTCTCATTTTATGCACCTCCTGTACATTTAAAATTATACCATATATATAAATAAAATAGTATAAAAATAAAAAGTCTGCAGAGCTGTTTTTATGAAAAAGGACCGAGTTTATATTTCTCGGTCCTCATATAATAACTTTGATATCTATTTTTTATTTAGTATAAAATTTAGAATATTCCAAATATTTTCCACATAATATATGAAATAAAGTGCGAACCTGCGTCAACAGAAGATACACTTCCTACACCTGCTGGTATATCAAAACCAACTTCTGCAGCAACCCTTGTTAACAGTGGAGCCATAGAAGAACCTATTAATAATATCATTGACATTATAATTATAGAAGAAACTAAAGCTCTGAATATATTTCCTTTTGCAGGTATTATTGCCCATGTTAATAAAATTGGTATAATTCCTATATCTGCAAATGGAAGCATTGTATTTCCAGGAAGTATTACAGCAAGAAGAAGAGACATTGGAACCATCATAACTCCAACAGACATAATAGTTGGATCTCCTATTGCTATTGCTCCATCAAGACCTATATATACTTTTCTTCCAGGGAATCTGCTGCTCATAAATTCTTGTGCTGCCTCTGATAAAGGAATTAATCCTTCCATTAAAAGTTTAGTCATTCTTGGCATTAAGAATAATACTGCTGCAAGATTTATACCTAGTAAAAGTGTTGCCTGCCAGTCGTATCCTGCTAAGAAACCTATTATAATTCCAAGAATAAGTCCCATTATTGCAGGGTCCCCAAATATAGACATTAATGAACTTGTGTTATCTTTTTCTTTCAGTTCAATTTTTATATCTTTAATAACTGGAATTATATCTAAAAGTTTATTAATAGCATATCCAATAGGAAGCCAGTTTATTGTTTCAACATGAGCAAAAGTTACTCCTTCCATACCAAAATATTTACTGATTATTGGAGCTGCCCAGTCTGCCAGTTTTAAAATTACAACAATAGTTATTGCTGCAGCAGTCATAGCAAGAGCAAAAGATCCTGTTGTATAATATACTAATGCTCCAGTAAAGATAAAGTGCCAGAAGTTCCAAAGGTCTACGTTCATTACGTTTGTCCAGTTTAAGGCAAGCATAATAAAATTAATACCTATTGCAAGAATAAATATCCATACAACAAGAGGTGTAGCAAATGACATTGCTGCTTCTACAGGCCAACCAACATCCATTGTTGTTAAGTTAAGATTAAAGTTTTCTGACATTTTTTGAGTTGCTGTACCAAGGTTAGAGACCATCATTCCTATAACAAGATTTACACCTATAAAACCAATTCCAATAGTTAATCCTGATTTAAAAGCTGCTTTTGGTTTCAATCTGAAAATTAGACCTAAAATAAATATAATTATCGGCAGAACTACTACTGCTCCCATATCTAATAATGCTTGTATAACACCCATGATTTCCTCCTTAATTTTATTTTATAATAGCTTCTTCTATATCATCTAAAGTTTTTTTCATTCCAACACCTGTTAAAAAAGGTACTCCTGAAAAAACAGGACAATCGAATTGTAAATCTTTTGGAAGAACTACAGTATGTACAACAAAATCTGGTTTTAATGTTTTTGCCATTCCTTCGAGTTCTCCAATTTTACATTGAGTAATTTCTAAAGCTATTCCTTTTTCCTGAAATCCCTTTTCAATCTTATTTCTTGCCATTGTTGATGTTGCTATTCCGCTTCCACATGCAATAATAGCTTTATATTTTTTCTTTCCTGTATTTACTTCTGTTTTTTTTTCTATTTTTTCCTCTTTTACTTCTGTTTTTTCATTTTTTAAAAATTTACTAAATAATCCCATTTTTTCCTCCATATAACTTATAAAAGTATTTCTAAAATTTCATCATTTGTCATTGATATAAATTTTTTCAGTATTTTTTCATAATTTTCAAATAATTCTGCCATTCCTGCAAGAATTGCATTTTTATTTTCTTTTGTTAAAGCCATAACAAAGAAAACATTACATTCTACAATTTCTTCTCCTGTTTCAATATTTTTAAAAACAACAGGTTTTTCACTTATTACTATCGCTATTTTATCTGTTATTACATATTTATCATCTGTGTGTGATATTGCTGTATTAGTTCCATTTTCTAAAATCATACCTGTAGGAAAATCATTTTCTCTTTTTTTTATCGCTTCTGCAAAATCTTCTGTAACAATTCCATCATGATAAAATTTTTTTCCTACAATATCCAAAACTTCATCTCTTGTTACATTTTCATTTATTCTGAATATATATTTTTTTTCAAACATTTAATTTCTCCCCTGCAGTTTTATAGTTTGCAATATGAACCAAACTTAGCAATATGTCTGTCTATTTCTTCTTTTGAAAGAATAACAGGTTCTCCTATGCTTTTTGCTTTTACGTATAATTCTGCACAAAATTCTACATATTCTGTTATTGCGAAAGCATTTTCTATATCTGCTGCTCCTACATTGACTCCATGATTTGCAAGAAGACATGCTTTTGCACCTTTCATTGCTTCAAAAGCATTTTCCGCCAATTCAGGTGTTCCATACATTGCATATTCTGCACATTTTACTTCATGTGTTCCTGTTATTGCAAGCATATAGTCTACAGCTTTTAAAGGTTCTCTTAAACACGAAATAGCTGTACAGTTCATTGCATGAGTGTGAACAAATGCTCTTATATCCTTTCTTCCTTTATATGCTTTTAAGTGCATTCCAGTTTCTGATGAAGGTGTATATTTTGGATTTCCATCTACCACATTACCCTCTAAATCTACTACTATAATATCTTCTGGAGTTAAAATATCGTAAGGAACACTGCTTGGAGATATAGCTACTAATCCTTCTTTTTCATTATATATAGATATATTTCCTCCAGTTCCTTTTGTTAAACCTTTTTCAATTAATAAATTTAAATATTTTACTACTTTTTCTCTTTCAGTTTGTAATTTCATAATTTTTCCTCCTTAATACTCTTTTATCATATTTTTAATTATTTTAAATATCTCCTCTGCTGTATTACATTTTTCTAATTTTTCTTTTAGGTTATACTCATCTATATTTTGTTTTAGCTCTAAAAGTCCTTTTATATGCTCTTTTTTATCACAGCTTGCTAAAGCAAAAATATGTTGAATTTTTACATTTTCAGAAAATTCTATAGGATATTTTAACTGCAGATAACTTATACCTGTTTTAAGGACATTTTCTCCAATATCTGCATGAGGAAGAATTATAGATTCTCCTATCATCATATACATTCCTAATTCTCTTATTTTTTCTATCATTTCTAAAACATATTCTTTTTTTATATATCCATTTCTGCAAAGAATTTCTCCTGCCTCAGATATTGCTTCTTCCCAAGTATTTACTTTTTCAATTATCTTTATATTTTTAATTGGTAAAATTTCAATTAATGAAGGTTCTATAAATTTTTCAACTTTTCCATTTTCAATTTTTTCAAAATAATCAAGTAACTTATTTGTTAAAATTTCTTCATTTTCTATTTTGGAATAGTTTTTAATTATATTTATAATGTCAGAAATATTTACTCTGCTTTTACGATTTTTTATTCCTTTGTTTAATAAGTTAATGATATTTTCTTTAGTCAAAATAGAATTAACTTTTATTACAGGAATATTTATTTCGTTTTTATTTATATCTGTTGTTGTTATAATGAAGTCGATCTCTTTTGTGTCCATATTTTTAAAATTATTAAGCGGAACCAAGTCTTTAACTTCTATGTCAAAAAGTTCTTCCATTTCTTGTTTTAAAAGATTTGAGGTTCCATATCCTAAACCACAGACTATTATAATTTTTTTCTTTTCTTCAAATTTTTCAGTCATTCTTTTTATAGAAAGAACAAAATGAACTACGAAAAATGATGTTTCATTTTCAGAAAAGTTTTTTCCTATAAAGTCTTCTATTTTTTTTAAAGCTGCTTTCACTTCGTTATATAATAATGGATATTGTTCTATTATTTCTTGATGAATTGAATTTTCAAGTTCTATATCATTTTTTAATCTATAAATAGTTGGAATGAGGTGATTTATCAAGCCCTCTCTTAAAGTATTGTCTTTTGAAATGTTTACATTAATTTTTTCATTTACTTTATTTATTAAATCATCTGCAAGTTTTTCAATATAAATCCAATTTTCATAAAAGGAATATTTAAAATTATATGTATGTGCTCCTAAAACAAATTCTGTTATTTTCATTATTTCAAATTCATTTATTTTTATTCCGCTGCCATTTTCTAAAATGTTAATATTAGCTTTTACGACGTTAAAATCATCTGTTGCTTTTATAAATTCTTGATTTTGTAAATTTCTTTTGATAGAAAGTTTATTTTTTAATCTGTTTATAATTATCAAAAGATAAATCATTAAAATTTGATATGCTTCATCTGATATTTTTTTATTTAAATCTATTTTTAATTTTTCTAAATATTCAGTAACGATTATTATATATTTTTCTTTAATATAGTTTTTTATCATATTAATTTTTTGATTATTGGTTTTATCAAAAAAATTTAGTGTTTTATCTTCTATCTTAAAAGTTTTCTTGAATTTTTCTAAAAGGAGCTTTCTTATAATAATTTCATCTCCTTTTATAATCAACCCTTTATTTGCTTTCGAAATCACATCTAAATTTTTAATTTTAAATTCATTTCTTACAAATTTCATATCTGTTTTAAATGTGCTTCTGCTTATATCAATAATTTCACATATTTCATCTGCTTTACATCCATAACTTGATATTAATAAAAGCAGAGAAATCATATCAATTCTTTCACTTTTGGAAAAATTATAATTTTTAAATTTTAATTCTTTTTCTATTTTTTCAAGATCTCCAAAACCTTTAATTATTTTGTTTTCAACAGCTATTCTGTAATTAAGTTTTTCATCACTAAAAAAATTATTTAAATCTTCTATTCTATATCTGATGGTTCTTTCAGATATCCCAAGTTTTTTAGATACTGTTTCTATTTTTTCGTCAAGATGATTTAATAATATAATTTTTTTATTATCTACAAACATAGCGTCTCCTTTCTGCATCCTATATGATAATGTTATTCTAAAATCTGTATATTTAAAAGGGCTTTATTCTTCATTAATTTTGCAATTTTTTGGCCTCTTTTTTAAATAATCAAGTTTTAATTCTAATTTTATCATCTTTTTATTAATTTTTACAAAAAATAAAAAAACGAAGCCAGCCTTTATATAAAATAAAGACCGGCTTCTAATCCCCTAATGCTTAAAAACTATTCTATTTTTTTGCTTCCATAAGTTCAATTACAGTTCCATCTCTTAAAACGAAGGCAATCATATAATCTCCGCCGTCAAATGGTTCACAAAGAACTTTCTCTGCTTTCTTAACTTCATCTGCAATAGATTCAACTTTTATAGCTATGTGAGTCTGAGTTTGGATTTCCTTAGCCATAGGAGAATCTTCCTCAAATCTTAAATATTCATATTTATAATCATGAGCCTCAGCATCAGTTACATATACCTTTAATGCCTCTAAATATATCTCATTTTCCTGAACTTTTTTTGTAGGAACACCAATATGTACAAATTCCATAATTCCCTCCTCAAAACTTATATATTAGATTTTTGTTTTTAAATCTTCATAAAGAGCAAAAGCTTCCTCAGCAGTATATCCTTCGTGTACTACTTTAGATATAGCTTTTATCATAGCTTTTGGATTTTCAGCCTGGAATACGTTTCTTCCCATATCAACACCTGCTGCTCCTTTACTTATTGCATTATATGTAAGTTCAAGAGCTTCTTTTTCAGGTATCTTCTTTCCTCCTGCCACAACGATAGGCACAGGACAAGCTGCAACAACCTCTTCAAAATTATCACAGTAATATGTTTTTATAATATGAGCTCCAAGTTCTGCAAGCATTCTTGTTGCAAGAAGGAAGAATTTAGTTGTTCTTTCCATCTCTTTTCCAACAGCAACAACACCAAGCACAGGAATTCCATATTTATTTCCCATATCAACTGTTCTTACAAGGTTTTCAATAGATGTTTTTTCACCTGGAGAACCGATAAATGTTTGAATTGCAAGACATGTAGCGTCCATTCTTATTGCATCTTCAATATCCACTCCGATAACCTCATGGCTCATATCATCATCTAAAACAGAACTTCCCGCACTGCTTCTTAAAGCAATTCCTTTTTTGCAAGAAGGAGGAATACATGTTCTGATAGCTCCTCTTGTTCCCATAAGTACATCTGCATCGTCTAATAATGGAGGAATAGCAAGGTCTAATCTTTCAAGTCCTGCTGTTGATCCCATTATATATCCGTGGTCAAATGCAAGCATAACTGTTTTTCCTGATTTTGGGTTAAATATTCTTGAAAGACGTGCTTTCATTCCCCAATCCATATTTTCCATTCCTTTTACATGGAATCCTCCGTTATTTGCAAAAGGAACATCTACTGCATAATCTTTTGCTATTTTGTTTCCAAATTTATCTGCCATCTATTTCACACCGCCTGTTATTTTTTAAAATATGGAGTATTACAAGGTTTGTTCCAGTAATGTAACATTTCGTCGTCCATTCTTCCTATCATAAGCTGGAATCCTGCCTGTTCCTGAACTGTTAAAACTTCTCCAACCATATTTGCTGCAACACCTATTCCTTTTGCCTCAAGATAGTTGTATACTTTTCTGAATATAATTAACTGCTCCATTAAAGTAGTTGCTCCGCTTCCGTTTACAACAACAAGAAGTTTTTCTCCGGAAACAACGTTAAGGTCTTTAAGAAGAGCTTCTATCATTATTTCAGCTGTTTCATCAGCAGTTTTAAGAGGCATTCTTCCTCCTCCGCCTTCTCCGTGTTGTCCCATTCCGATTTCCATCTCATCTTCACCAAGTTCAGCTATTGCATCACCAGTAGTAGGATGAGTAGCTCCTCTTGCAGCAACTGCTATTGTAGCCATGTTGTCAGCAAATTTTTGAGCTATTTCAGCAACTTCTTCTAAAGTTTTTCCCTCTGCAGCAGCAGCTCCTGCTATTTTATATAAAGGAACACAACCAACAAGTCCTCTTCTGTCTTCTCCGTTTTCTCTTGGAGCATTAGAAATATCTTCCTGAGTTACAACTTTTATTACATGAAGTCCCTCTTTTTTAGCAGCTTTCATAGTAAGGTTACCGGTAAGCATATCTCCTGCATGGTTAAGAACAACAAGTAAAACTCCGTGTCCTTTGTCTGCCATTTTTATAGCCTCTAAACAAGCTTGTGGTCCTGGTGCAGCAAAAATATCTCCCGGTACAGAAATATCTACCATTCCTTCTCCAACAAATCCGCTGATTGCAGGCTCATGTCCTGTTCCTCCAAGTGTAACTATTGTAACACGGTCAGCATCTTTTAATTTTTTATTAACAATTAGTTTTCCATCTACATATTCTAATATTTCCTGGTTAGAAAGAGCTAATCCTTCTAAAAGTTCTTTTGTAAGGTTGCTTGGGTCATTGATGAATTTTTTCATTTTCATTATTTGTTCCTCCTTAATTTTAAAAGAAATTCTATTTTAATAAAGCTTTTTATTTAAAACTGTCTGCAAGTCCTCTGAAGAAATATGAAAGAGATGCAGCTCCTGCGTCTTTATGTCCTAGTGTTTGCTCTTTATAGCTTTTTGCTCTTCCAAATTTTGAAATATAGTTTTTAGTATCTTCTGCTCCCTGTTCTGCAGCTTTTGCTGTTTCTTCAAAAAGCTCTGTAAAGTTTTGGGCAGCTGATTTTTCCATTGCATCAACGGCGGGAATTAAAGTATCCATCATTGTCTTGTCTCCTACTTTTGCTGTAGTTATATCTCTCATTTCATCAAGAGAGCTTTTGAACATAGCTTTGACATTTTCTATGCTCAATTCAGCTTCAGCCTCTAGAGGACATGCAAGTCCGGATACCATTGTTCCCCACAGTGGACCTGCTGAACCACCGTTTACTCCCATTATGTCATCTCCAAGATTGTCTATAAAATCTTTTATTGTAGTGTCGTCATTCCATTCTCCAATCTCTTTTTCTATAAGAGCGGCTATTTTGTTTATTGTAATTCCGTGATCTCCGTCACCAAATTGTGAATCTATTTTAGAAAGTTCATCAGAACGCTCTTTTAAAAGAGCAGCTGAAGTTAAAAACATATTTTTTATTTCTGATTTTGTTAAATACATTTTAAAAAAAACCTCCTCTTTTAACATTTGTTAATAAATTTTAATTCATATATTAACATTTGTCAATAGAATTAATTTTAAATTTTATATTTTTTTAGAAAATAAATTTTATTTATTGAAAATAAAGTATTTTTACAGAACAAAAATTAAAAATTTTATGTGCAGAATTTTTACTGAGAATACTGTTTTATAAAACTGTAACAGATACATTGATATTCAAGAATAAAATTTTATAAACATATGACCTATAATTGAAAAAAATAGAAAAATATGTTAAAATTTTATATTGTGGTTATTGTAGAAACAGTTAGAAATCGGAGGAAAAAATGAAAATATATATTGCTCCTATGGCAGGAGTGACGGACTATACTTTCAGGGGCATTCTGGAAGAATTTAATCCGGATTTAGTATTTACGGAGATGGTCAGTGTAAATGCTATGGAAATGATGAACGACAAAACTTTAAATAAACTTTTAAGACTTAGAGACGGAGAGGCTGTTCAGGTTTTTGGAAATGATATAGAAAAAATTGTTGCCAGTGCAAAATATCTTGAAGAAAAAGGAGTACACCATATAGATATCAATGCAGGGTGTCCTATGGCAAAAATTGTGAAAAATGGTTATGGATCAGGGCTTTTGGCAGACCCAGAGCATATAAGGGAAATTCTGACACAGACAAGAGCAGCTCTTAAACCTGAAACAAAACTTTCTATAAAAATAAGGGTAGGTTTCAGAGGAATAAAAGAATATGTAAAAATTGCAAAAATTGCAGAGGAATGCGGATGCTGCCACATTACTGTTCATGGAAGAACAAGAGAACAGATGTATACAGGAAAAGCTGACTGGAACACAATAAAAGAGGTTAAAGAGGCTGTTTCAATTCCTGTTATAGGAAACGGAGATATTTTTACAGCAGAAGATGCTGTTGAAAGAATAAAACTTTCAGGTGTTGATGGTGTTATGCTTGCAAGGGGAATATGCGGAAATCCATGGCTTATCAGAGATATAAGAGAGATTTTTGAATATGGAGAAGTGAAAACAAAAGTAACCGATCAGGAAAAAATAGACATGGCAGTAAAGCATGTTTTAAGAGCAAGAGAAGACAATGAAAGCGATAAATTTATTTATGAAATGAGAAAGCATATCTGCTGGTATCTGAAAGGAATCAGAGGTTCTGCTGAAGCAAAAAATGCAATAAACAAATGTGATGATTATCGTGAGGTTATAAGAATTTTAGAAGAACTTAAGGGAAAAATTTAAGGAAGTGATATTTTGGTATTATTAGACGATACCCCAATGATGAAACAATACAACGAAATAAAGGCTGATTACATGGACAGTATCCTTTTCTACAGAATGGGAGATTTCTATGAGATGTTTTATGAAGATGCAAAAACAGCCTCAAAAGAGCTTGGACTTACTCTTACAAAGAGAAATAAAAAAACTGATGTTCCTCTTGCAGGAATTCCTTATCACTCAGCAGCATCATATATAGCAAAGCTTGTTGGAAAAGGATATAAAGTGGCAATATGTGAGCAGGTGGAAGATCCAAAACAGGCAAAAGGGATTGTAAAAAGAGATGTAATAAGAGTGATTACTCCCGGAACAATAATAGATACAGAATATCTTGATGAAAAAATAAACAACTATCTTCTTGGTGTTCTTATTGATGACAAGAAAGCAGCTCTTTCATATGTGGATATTACAACAGGAGAGTTCAGAGCGAGCGAAATAGAGGGAAGTAATTTAGGTTACAAACTTCTTGGTGAGATTAACAAAATTTCTCCAAAAGAGATAATAACAGATGAAAAAGGATATGCTTTTCTTTCAAAAGAACTTGAAAATCACAGAATGAAAGATGGGATAAATCTTCATAAGGGGACAGCAGTAAGAAACAGCGAAAAATATCTTACAGAATATTTCGGCATTCAGTCACTTGACAGTTTTGGAATAGGAAATAAAGAGCTGGTAATAAAAATATCAGGAATGATACTTAAATATGTTGTTGACCTGCAGAAAGGAAAAGAACTTCCAATAACAAAGATAGTGTACAGCAGCAGTGAAGATATAATGGAGCTTAACCTTACAACACAGAAAAATCTTGATATTATTTCAAACTGGAAAGGTGAAAGCACAAACGGAACTCTTTTATGGGTGCTTGATTACTGTAAAAACTCTATGGGAAGCCGTCTTTTGAAAAAGATAGTTAAAAACCCTCTTCTTGATATAGAAAAAATTAAAAAAAGACAAAATGATATTGAGTTTTTTATAAATGAAGTTCTTTTAAGAGAGGAAATAAGAGAGAAATTAAAAGATATTTATGATATAGAAAGAATTATTGGAAAGCTTGTTCTTGAAACTATAAACGGAAGAGATCTGATTGCTCTTAAGCAGTCAATCAGAAGCAGTCTTGAACTTTACAGACTTTTACAGGGAAATGAGCTTTTTAAAATTGATGCAGAAAAACTTATTCAGGTTTATAATCTTATAGAAAAAATTATTGTTGAAGAGCCTCCTTTTTCAATAAGAGAAGGCGGAATTATAAAAGACAACTATAATTCTGAACTTGATGAACTTCGTGATATTTCAAATCATGGAAAAGATTATATTCTTAAAATTGAAAGCGAAGAGAGAGAAAAAACAGGAATAAAAGGGCTTAAGATAAAATACAATAAAGTATTCGGATATTTTATTGAAATTACAAGAGCAAATATGGATATGGTACCGGATTATTATATCAGAAAACAAACTCTTACAAATGCAGAGAGATATATTGTTCCTGAATTAAAGACCTATGAAGAGAAAATTCTTAATGCAAAAACAAGAATAGAAACACTTGAGTATTATCTTTTCAAAGAACTTGCAGAGGAGATAAAAAAATACAGAGATACTCTTCAGGATTTAGGATATAAGATAGGATATCTTGATGTGGTTACAAATCTTGCCCACGTTGCAATAAAAAACGGATATATAAAACCTGAAATGACAGATGACTCATCTCTTGAAATTTTAGGAGGAAGACACCCTATTATTGAGAAACTTATACCGGCAGGGGAGTTTGTAAAAAATAAAGTTCTTTTAGATGAAGATAAAAACTTTGTAATTCTTACAGGACCGAATATGTCTGGAAAATCAACTTACATGAAACAGATAGCCCTTATAATAATAATGGCTCATATGGGGTCTTATGTTCCTGCTGATTATGCAAAAATCGGGCTTGTAGACAGAATATTTACAAGAATCGGTGCAAGTGATGACCTGATGACAGGGCAGTCTACGTTTATGCTTGAGATGAGCGAGGTTGCAAATATTTTAAACAGTGCAACTTCAAAATCATTTATCATATTAGATGAGATAGGAAGAGGGACATCAACATTTGACGGAATATCTATTGCAACAGCAATATCAGAATATATTCATGACAACATAAAAGCAAAAACAATATTTGCCACTCACTATCACGAGCTTACACAGCTTGGAGAGAAGCTTGAAAGAGCTGAAAACTATAGAATAGAAGTGGAAGAAAGTGATAATGAAATAAAATTTTTAAGGGAAATTGTAAAAGGCGGAGCAGATAAATCTTATGGAATAGAGGTTGCAAGACTTGCAGGACTTCCAAAAGAGATACTTGCCAACTCAAAGAAAATCTTAAAAGTTTTGGAACAGAGAAAAAATATTATAGAGAAAAAGCTGGGAGCAGAGCAGATGCTTTTATTTGCACCTCCTGTACAGGAAGAGGTTAAACCTGCAGAGCCTGTTGAAAAAGAAATAGAAAAACTGACTAAAGAAGAAGAGCTTACACTAAAACTTCTTCGTGAAATAGACATAAATACTCTTACTCCAATGGAAGCAATGATGAAATTGAACGAACTTAAGAAAATCTTAAATTAGGAGGCAGTATGAAAAAGAAAATATTGTACCCTGTTATATTTGTGATTGTTATTATTTTAGGGTATCTTAATTATTTTAGAGAAGAGCCGGGAATAAAAGAGATAAAAGAAGTGGTAGAAACAACAAATATTGCTTATGAAACTTCAGGATACTTTATAGAGGCACAAAAACAGTTTGATGATTTAAAGACTAATGACACGAACTTTGAAAAAGCAAGTGCTAAGTTTAAAGATATGATTCTGACAGGGGATAATGTTCTTCTGAATTCTGCCAGAAATCTTTTCTTAAAAAATAATATTGTGGGAAAAATCAGCAACGAATGGGAGTTTTTTACTGACAAACTTGATTATGACCAGCTTAAAGATCAGCTGACTTCAGACATGGGAGTAAAGGCTGTAAATAAACTGCAGAATCTTACAATCAAGGGAGATAAATTCAGATCAAACAGTAAATTTGATTTTGTGGAACTTGAAAACAATGTAGAGATTATCAACGGAGATACAGAGCTTTATGGTGACATTGGAAGATACAGCAATGACAGCAAAATAATGACTCTTGAAAATAATGGAAGATATAAAACAAAAGACAAAGAGGGAAAAGAAATATCAGGTACATTTAAAAAAGGAAGATTTGATTCAAACCAAAAACTTCTTGAACTTTTTGAATCTTTTACAATAAATTATAGTGGAATTACTCTTAATGGGACAAAAATGTGGTATAATGATTTGACTAAAGGGTTTACTATTCCAAATAATCCTGTAATAGAAGTCGGTGGATATAAAATTGATTCAAAAGAGATAAAAAATCCTGACGGAGATGATATAATTAATATCACAGGACAGATAAAAGGAACAAACGGAGAGATTTCTTTTGTGGGAGATAATGGAATTTATAATTCCACAGAGAAAAAACTTTATGTAAACGGAAACATTCTTATAACTTCAAAAGCAGGAGAAAGAATTGAAGCAGAAAGAATGGAATATGATACGACTACTAAAAATGCTGAGTTTTTTGGAAAGAATAACAAAGTTACTTACACTTTCAATGACAGAAAAGCAGAGGCATCAAAGTTTGTATATAACTCTGACAGCAAAATAGTTCACCTTGATGAAGGATATACTTATGAGGATAATACTTATAAAAGCACAGGTAAGAAACTTGATTATGACAGCGGAACAGGTGACGGAGTAATTTATAATGGAAATCTTGTAACAAAAGCTAAAAATGAAAAAGCCAAAGGGGACAAGATAACTTTTAACAGCAAGAAAAGAGATTATATTATAGAAGAGAATGCAGAAGTAAATGACGGACAATATCTGTTCAAGAGCAATAGACTTGATTATCTGAACAGTACAGGCTTTGCTCATCTTTTAGAGCCTTTCACAATTACTAATCTGAAAGATAAAAGTGTGATAAAAGGAAATAAAGGAGATTACAACATAGGAACAGGGGATTTTGCAAGTGATGAAAAAGTATCTTACATCAGCGGAAAAGAATCTGTTTCAGGAGATGATTTTGCATATAATATAAAAACTGAACTTGGAAAAATAACTAAAAATGTTGTTTATGAAAACAGAGAAAAAGGAATGACTCTTACAAGCGACATGGGAACATTCCAAAAAGACAAATATGTTGAACTTGAAAAAAATCTTAAGATAACAACAGCAAAAGAAGAGATATTTGCTGACAAAGGAAGATACAATCTTGTAACAGATAAAGTAACAGTTCCGGGAGTTATAAGATTTAATACAAAAGACAACAAAACAAAAGGAACTATCAACAACGGAATATTTGATGTAAAAAAGAATGTTCTTACAGGAAAAAATCTTGATGCAGTAACAGATAAAAAAGAAACTATAGCAAGTAAAAATGCTGAATATTTTATGAATGACAACATGCTGAAACTTACTGGAAACGTGAGAATATCTGACAGCAACTCTGTAATAACAAGTGAAGATATGGATTATAACACAGTAACCAAAACAGCAAAAAGCAATGTACCATTCAAACTTATATACGATAAAACTTTTGTTGTAACAGGACATGACGGTCAGGCAGATATGATGACAGAAAAAATTACCGGAAATACAGTCAAAATAGTATCTGATAAGAAAGAAGAGTTTACAGCAGATAAGATAGACGGAAACATGAATGAAATGAGATTTGATTTCATAGGAAACGCTAAAGGAAAAATGCTTGATACTGATAAAAAAACAGGAAAAGTAATTCCTGTAACTTATTTTGGAGATTATGTAAGAATATACTTCAAAAAAACAGGAGGAAGCTACAAAGCATCAAGAATTGAAGGAAGAGAGAACAGCGTTCTTACAAGAGATACTCAGAAAGTTTATTCAGATTATATTGAAGCTGATTTAGACAGAAGTATTATCTATGCAGGAAAGAACAACAAAGTAATTGCAAATGATGAAAAAGGAAAGACAGTAATAACAGGTGATATTTTAACAGGAAACACAGTTACAAATATAATGGAAGCCAGAGGCGATGTTGTTATAGAAAACACAGACAAATCTGGAAAAGTTACTACTTTAAAAGGACAGGAAAGTATTCTTGATAATAATACAAATACTATTGAAATGATAAAAGAAGTAACTGCTGAGAATGAAGAGTTAATACTTAATGCAGACAGAGCAGTTTATAATAAAGTTACAAACAAAGTAAATGCGTCTGGAAAAGTATTAGTAAATTATAAAGTAAAATAAGGAGAAGCTAATGATAAGTATAGAAGCTCAAAATCTATGCAAAAGCTATAAAAAAAGACAAGTAGTTAAAAATGTCAGCCTTAAAGTAAAAAAAGGAGAGATTGTAGGACTTCTTGGACCAAACGGAGCAGGGAAAACAACAACTTTCTATATGATAACAGGGATTATAAAACCTGAAAGCGGTAAAGTATACTGCAGTGAAAAAGAGATAACATCTTATCCTATGTATAAGAGAGCAAATCTTGGGATAGGATATCTGGCACAAGAGCCTTCAATATTTAGAAATCTTACAGTAGAGGAAAATATTTATGCTATACTTGAGATGAAAAATATGCCTAAGGAACAGCAGGACAAAGAGGTTCAGCAGCTTTTAAAAGAGTTTAAGCTGACACATGTGGCAAAATCTCTTGGATATTCTCTTTCAGGAGGAGAAAGAAGAAGAGTTGAGATAGCAAGAACTATTGCAAACAATCCTGACTTTATTCTTCTTGACGAGCCTTTTGCAGGAGTTGACCCAATAGCAGTTGAAGATATTCAGGATATTATAAAATATCTGAAAGAAAGAGGACTGGGAATATTAATCACAGACCACAGTGTAAGAGAAACTTTAAAAATTACTGAACGTGCATACATAATGGCAGAAGGACAGGTCCTTATAAGCGGAACTCCACAGGAAATTGCTGAAAACGAACTTGCCAAAAAAGTTTATCTTGGTGAAAACTTTAAGCTTGATTAATTAAAATAGGTTTAAAAAAAGTTAATTAATAAATTGATGAAAATATATAATGGAGGAAAAATGTTAACAGGTAATGAGGTAAGAGCAAAATTTATTGAATTCTTCGAAAGCAAGAATCACAAACACTTTGAAAGTGCATCTTTAATTCCGGATGACCAGACACTTCTTTTAACAGTTGCTGGAATGGTTCCATTCAAACCATACTTCTTAGGACAAAAAGAAGCACCTACTCCAAGAGTAACAACATTCCAAAAATGTATCAGAACTAACGACCTTGAAAACGTTGGAAGAACTGCAAGACACCATACATTCTTTGAAATGCTTGGAAACTTTTCTTTTGGAGATTATTTTAAAAAAGAATCAATAAGATGGTCTTTAGAATTTATAACAGAAGTTTTAAAGATAGACAGAGATAGACTATGGGTAACTGTATTTGAAACAGACGACGAGGCAGAAGAGCTTTGGGTTTCTGAATGCAACTTCCCAAGAGAAAGAATCGTAAGATTCGGTGAAGAGGATAACTGGTGGGCAGCAGGACCTACAGGTTCTTGCGGACCATGTTCAGAAATATATGTAGATCTTGGTGTTGAATTTGGAGGAGATGAAAATTCAAGACTTGGTGACGAGGGAACAGACAGCCGTTTCATAGAAATCTGGAACCTTGTATTTACTGAATGGAACAGAATGGAGGACGGACATTTAGAACCTCTTCCTAAGAAAAACATTGATACAGGAGCCGGTCTTGAAAGAATAACCGCTGTTGTTCAAGGAAAACCAAACAACTTTGAAACTGACTTATTATTCCCAATCATTGAAGAAATGGGAAGAATTTCAGGAGTAAAATACGGAACAGATGACAAAAAAGACTTCTCTCTAAAAGTTATAGCTGACCACTCAAGAGCAGTTACTTTCTTAGTAAATGACGGAGTTATACCTTCAAACGAAGGAAGAGGATATGTTTTAAGAAGAATCTTAAGAAGAGCTATAAGACATGGAAGACTTCTTGGAGTAAACGACTTATTCCTTTACAAAATAGTTGATACAATTGTTGAGTTAATGAAAGGAGCATATCCTGATTTAGCAGACAACATGAAACATATTAAGAAAGTAATAAAAATTGAAGAGGAAAAATTCTCTAACACTCTTGACTCTGGAATACAGCAGGTTATGGCAGCTATTGAAGAGGCTAAACAAAAAGGAGAAAACAGACTTACTGGAGATGTTACTTTCAAATTATATGATACTTACGGATTCCCTTATGAATTAACAGAAGAGATTTGTGAAGAAAATGGAATTGTAATATATAAAAATGAGTTTGACCAAAAAATGGAAGAGCAGAAAGAGAAAGCAAGAAGTTCAAGAGAGATTGTAATGGAAAAAGGACAAGACGCTTTCATAGAGGCTTTCTTTGATGAGCATGGAAAAACAGAATTTACAGGATATGCAAGCTTAGAAGAAACAGCAAAAATTCTTCATGTTTCTAAAATAGACGAAGATACATATATGGTTATCACAGATAAGACTCCATTCTATGCAGAATCAGGAGGACAACAAGCTGATAACGGAGCTATTGAAGGAAACGGAACTCTTGGACAGGTTGTAGATGTACAAAAGCAGAAAAATATATTTATGCACACTGTAAAAATCCACAACGGAGTTCATAACCTGCTTGAAGGAACAGAAGTAAGACTTATTGTAAACGGAAACAGAAGAGATGCAATATCTAAAAACCACAGTGCAACTCACTTATTACAAAAAGCATTAAGAGAAATCTTAGGAACTCACGTTCAACAGGCTGGTTCAATGGTTGCTCCAGACAGATTAAGATTTGACTTCAATCACTATGAGGCTATGACAGATGAAGAGCTTGAAAAAGTTGAAAGACTTGTAAATGCTAAAATAGCAGAGGCACTTCCAGCTGACATAAAATATATGAGTATGGACGAAGCTAAGAAAACAGGAGCTATGGCACTGTTTGGAGATAAATACGAAAGCACAGTAAGAGTAGTATCATTTGGAGATTTCTCAACTGAACTTTGCGGAGGAATCCATGTATCAAATATATCTCAAATCGGACTATTCAAAATAGTATCTGAAACAGGTGTAGCTGCAGGAGTAAGAAGAATAGAGGCTACAACAGGATTCCATGCTTACGAAGTAGTAAGAGATATGGAAAAAGTAATTAAAAATGTAGCAGACAGCTTAAAAACTGATGTAAACAAAGTTGAAGAGAAAGCAGAAAAAACTTCTGAAGATTTAAGAGCTGCAATGAAAGAAATAGAGGAATTAAAATCTAAAATAGCAGTATTTGAAGCTGGTTCTCTGTTTGAAAATGCAGAAGAGATAAACGGAGTAAAAGTTCTTGTTAAAGGATTTGAAAACAAAGAAAGCGATTCTTTAAGAGAGATTGTTGACAAAGCTAAAGACAAACTTGGAAGCTGCATTGTTGTTCTTGGAGCAAACAACGGAAAAGCAATATTTACAGTTGGAGTAACTAAAGATCTTACTTCTAAAATAAAAGCAGGAGAAATAGTAAAAGAACTTGCTGTTATTGCAGGAGGAAACGGTGGAGGAAGACCTGATTTTGCACAAGCTGGTGGAAAAGATGGTTCTAAAGTTGCTGAGGCTCTTGAAATTATTAAAAAATCTATAAGAGAAAGATTATAGTTTTTATAAACTTATGAGGTTATAATTATGTATAAAAAATATATATCTCTTGATATTGGAGATGTAAGAATAGGAGTAGCCAGATCTGATATTATGGGTCTGGTTGCCACTCCTCTGGAAGTGATAGACAGAAGAAAAGTTAAATCAGTAAAGAGGATTTCAGAGATTTTAAATGAGAATAACACAAAATCTCTTGTGGTAGGAATACCTAAAAGTTTAGACGGCACAGAAAAAAGACAGGCAGAAAAAGTGAGAGAATATATAGAGAAGCTGAAAAAAAATATAGAGGGTATTGAGGTTTTTGAAGTAGATGAAAGACTTACAACAGTATCAGCTGACAGAATGCTTACAGATGGCGGTAAAAAAGGGGCTATAGAAAAACGTAAAGTAGTGGATAAAATAGCAGCAGCCATTATTCTTCAAACTTTTCTAGATTCTAAAAAATAGCGGTGTTGGAGGAAATATGAAAAGATTATGGATAAGATTATTACTAGTGATAGCAATATTAGCCGGGGCAATATGGCTGATAATGAAAGAACCGGTAAAACTTGGTCTTGACCTTAAAGGTGGAGTTTATGCTGTGCTAGAAGCAACTCCTGAAAATGGTGGAGATGAAATAGACAATGAAACAATGAATTCTCTGATTGAAGTATTAGACAGAAGAATTAACGGAATAGGAGTAGCAGAATCTGTAGTGCAGAAAGCAGGAACTAACAGAGTTATTATAGAGCTTCCGGGGATAAGCGATACAACTGAGGCTATCAATATGATAGGAAAAACAGCTTTGCTTGAATTTAAAATTATGGACGAGCACGGAAATCTTGGACCAACTCTTTTAACAGGAGGAGCTCTTAAAAAAGCACAGGTTGGTTATGGTAATCTTGGAGAGCCACAGATTAACTTTGAAATGAAACCTGAAGGAGCAATAGAATTTGCAAGAATAACAAGAGAAAATGTAGGTAAGCAGCTGGCAATAGTTCTTGACGGAAAAGTTCAGACAGCTCCAGTAATAAGAACAGAAATTCCCGGAGGAACAGGAAGCATAAGCGGTAACTATACAGTGGAAGAGGCAAAAAGAACAGCAACTCTTTTAAATTCAGGAGCTCTTCCAATAAAAGCTGAAATTATAGAAACAAGAACAGTGGGTGCATCTCTTGGAGATGAATCAATAGCAGCCAGTGTAGTTGCAGGAAAAGTAGCTATGGCTCTTATAGGTATATTTATGCTGATATTCTATAGATTCCCTGGAATTGTTGCAGATATAGCTCTTATATGTTTTGGTATTATAACTTTTGCGCTTTTACAATTTATAGGTGCAACTCTTACTCTTCCTGGAATTGCAGGACTTATTCTTTCAGCAGGAATGGCAGTTGACGCCAACGTAATTATTTTTGAAAGAATAAAAGAGGAACTTGGATTTGGAAATACAATAAGAGGAGCTATAAATGCAGGATTCAGTAAAGGATTTATAGCGATATTTGACTCAAACTTAACAACTCTTATAATTACAGGAATTTTATTTATATTTGGTACAGGACCTGTAAAAGGATTTGCAGTTACTCTTACAATAGGAACTGTGGCATCAATGTTTACAGCAATAGTAATGACAAAAGTACTGCTTATGGTATTTGTGGAAGTATTCCACATCTCTAATCCTAAACTATTTGGTATAAGGGGGAAAGAATAATGGATGTTCAAATTCGTATAATTAAAAACAGCAAAAGATGGATAACTCTTTCTCTGATAGTTATAATAATATCAATTGGGGGATTAATTACAAAAGGGCTTAATTACGGAATAGATTTTTCAGGTGGAAGTATGTTTCAGGTAAAATTTGAAAAACCTATTACTTTAAAAGAACTTAATCCTATACTGGACAGAGTTTCTGAAAAGGTACCTCAATTCAGCCCAAACAGCAGAAAAGTTCAGGTTTCAGAAGGGCATGATGTAATTATCAGAACTCAGGAAATATCAGAAGCACAAAAAACAGAATTTTTAAGTGAACTTAAAGAAGCTGGAAAATATGAGATAACAAGAGAAGATAAAGTAGGAGCAAGTGTCGGTGCAGAACTTAAGAGATCAGCAATCTTAGCTCTTGTAATAGGTGCAGTTATGATAGTTGCATATATTACAATGAGATTTGAATTCAGATTTGCAATAGCTGCCATAATGGCACTTATGCATGATATAATAATTGCTGTTGGAGGAATAGCTCTTCTTGGCTATGAAATAGATACAGCATTTATAGCAGCAGTTCTTACAATTCTTGGATATTCTATAAACGATACAATAGTTGTATTTGACAGAATCAGAGAAACTCTTAAGAGAAAAAGTGATTTAACTTTCGGTGAGCTTTTGGACAAAAGTATTAATCAGGTTATAATCAGATCAATCAATACATCTGTTACAACACTTTTAGCAGTTCTTGCAGTTTTATTATTTGGTGGTGACAGTTTAAGAACTTTCATTACTACATTATTAATAGGAATCCTTGCAGGAACATATTCATCAATCTTTATTGCGACGCCTCTTATTTATCTGTTTGAAAAAGACAGAGACGGAAAAGTAGACCACAGTAAATATTTAGAAAATGAAGAAACAGATAAGCATGAAAAAATAGTAGTTTAAAAACATAAAGAGCCCGACTTGAAAAATAAAAATATATTATCTTTTGAGTCAGGCTCTTATGTGCTATTTTATAACGGAGGCATAAAATGAGAAGCTGGATAGAAGTAAATGTAGATAATTTTGCTCATAACATAAAAAAAATAAAAGAAAAAGCAAAAGGCAGAAAAATAATAGGAGTAATCAAAGCAGATGCTTATGGAATGGGAGCAGTAAGAATGGCCCACGAACTTAGAAAATGCGGAGTAGATTTTTTTGCAGTTGCAGCTTTTAAAGAGGCAGAGGAGCTTAGAGAAAACGGGTTTAATGAAAAAATCCTTATCCTTGGCGGAGTTTTTGATGAAGAGCTGAAAGACGTTGAAAAAAATGATTTTCATATAGCTTTAACATCATTAAGACAGCTTAAATTTATCCATGAAAATTCTTTAAATGTAAAATGCCATATGAAACTTGAAACAGGAATGGGAAGAGTAGGTTTCAACAAAGAAGAGGTAGAAGAAGTCAAAAAGTATGTAAAAGAAAATAATGTAAAGAATATAATAGGTGTGTATACTCACCTTTCTGTATCAGATGAGCCCGGAGAGGACAACAGAAAATATACAGAAAAACAGATAGCAAAATTCAACAGCTTTGATGGAATTGATACAATAGAGTATAGACATGTGTTAAACAGCGGCGGGATATTAAATTATGCCGGAATGGATAATGCAAACTATGTAAGAGCAGGAATAATTCAGTATGGAGTATGCAGCGGAAAAATTGCTGAGGGTTATAAACCTGTATTTACTTTTAAAAGCAGAGTTCTTTTTCTGAAAAATCTTATTGAGGACAGCGACATTTCTTATGGGAGAACAGCAAATTTGAAAAAAGGAACAATGGTGGCAACTGTTGCCTCAGGCTATGCAGACGGATTCAGAAGAGAGATTTCAAACAAGGGAACAGTAACAATCTGCGGCAAAGAATGTCTTGTAAAAGGAAAAGTGTGCATGGATATGTTTATGGCAGAGGTACCTGAATCTATACAGAAAAAAATATCTGTGGGAGATGAAGTTATACTTTACGGAGAAAATATAGCTGAGCAGGCTGAGCTTATGAATATATCAATATATGAATTGCTTACAGGAATAGGAAAAAGAGCAGACAGAGTTTATGTAGAAAATAAATAAATTTGAAAGGAATGGTATGGGACAAGTAATATTATTAAAAGGTAAAGAGAAAAAGATTGAAAATTTTTATCCAAATGTATTTAAAGATGAAGTAAAAACTATAATCGGAGAGATAAAAACAGGAGAAGTTGCAGATGTTTTAAGAGATGATATGAAATTTATCGGAAGAGGATATGTGACAGAGGGAACATCAGCTCTTGTGAGAGTTCTTACAACAGAGGACAGACCGATTAATAAAGAGTTTATATATGAAAAAATAAAAACAGCTTACGATAAAAGAAAACATCTTTCTGAAGAAACAAACTGTGCCAGAGTGTTCTTCTCTGAGGCAGACGGAATTCCGGGACTTGTAATAGACAAATTTGAAAAATATATATCTATCCAGTTCAGAAATTCAGGTGTAGAGGCTTTCAGACAGGAAATAATCAACGCTGTAAAAAAATATATGAAACCAAAAGGTATATATGAAAGAAGTGACGTTGAAAACAGAGTTCACGAAGGTGTAGAAGAAAAAACAGGAATAATTTATGGAGAAATTCCTGATGAAATTATAATGGAAGACAATGGATTAAAATACATAATCGATATTGCAAATGGACAAAAAACAGGATTTTTCTTAGACCAGAGAGATTCAAGAAAATTTATAAGACCATACCTTAATGAGAGAACAAAATTCCTTGATGTATTTTCTTCAAGCGGAGGATTTTCAATGGCAGCTCTTAAAGAGGGATGTGAAAAAGTAACAGCTATTGATAAAGAGCCTTATGCACTTGAACTTTGCAGAAGAAACTATGAACTTAATGAGTATACAAACAAATTTGAAACTCTGGAAGGAGATGCTTTTCTTCTTTTAAAAACTCTTGTTGGAAGAGGAGAGAAATATGATGTAATAACTTTAGATCCTCCATCTTTAATAAAGAAAAAAGTTGATATCAGAAGAGGAAGAGATTTCTTCTTTGATTTATGTGACAGCAGTTTCAAACTTTTAGAAAAAGGCGGAATACTTGGGGTAATTACATGTGCATATCATATGAGCCTTCAGGATTTAATAGAGGTAACAAGAATGGCAGCATCTAATAATGGAAAAATGGTGCAGGTAATAGGAATTAATTATCAGCCTGAAGATCACCCATGGATACTGCATATTCCTGAAACTCTTTATTTAAAAGCTCTGTGGGTAAAAGTAGTATAGGAGGCAGCAGAGATGTACTTAGATATAGTTATAGCAGCAATAATAATAATTTCAATAATGTTTGGAGTGAAAAACGGAATAATAGTTGAATTTATATCAACGTTTGGAGTTATAATAAACTTTGTTATTACTCAGAAAGTAACTCCAATGGTATTAAAATATGTAGAAAAATATCTTGGATCAAATTATACATATGCTTATGTAATTACATTTGTATTGGTTTTTATAGTATTCAGCATACTTATACATATTTTAAATATAATTTTAAAAAAACAAAGCGTTTTCTTCATAAGCAGAATTCTTGGAGGAGTGTTGAGCCTTGTTAAGGGATTTATTATAAGTGCTCTGGTGCTTTTAATTTTTAATGTAATGGCAGAAACTTTCCCAAAAATAAAAACTTATGGAAAAGACAGTGTATCAAATGCTTATTTTCTTGAAGTATCAAGAAATGCAGATCAGTACATACCAGATTTCTTTAAAGAAAAACTGAAAACAGTAAGAGATAATAAAACAATAGATAAATATATAGACAAATTATTTTAGGAGAGATATATGAAGATAATAAACAGATACATTTTATCAGAATCAAAACTTCCAATATGTTTTGGAATATCTCTTTTTACATTTATATTTCTTATTGAGATAATAGTTTCTATGATGGAAAGCATCATAATAAAAGGAATATCTCTTATAGATGTAATAAGGATGCTGTCTTTTTATCTTCCTATGATACTTTCTCAGACTATTCCAATGGGAATGTTTCTTGGAATAATGATAACTTTCGGGAAGTTTACAAAGAACAGTGAATCAACTGCTATGAGTTCAATAGGTTTATCTTTAAAAGATATGATAAAGCCTGTGGCTGTTATGGGAGTTATAGCAACTTTCTTTATATTCTTTTTACAGGAGAGTATAATTCCAAGATCTTTTACTAAACTGCAGCAGCTTACAGTAAAAATTGCTTATGAAAATCCTGTGTTTCAGTTAAAAGATAAGGTTCTTATAGATGATATGTCAGATTACAAACTTTATATTGATAAGATAGATTCTAAAACAAAGGATGCAAAGAATATTCTGATTTTCATAAATGAAAATGGAATAAAATACCCTACTCTTGTTCTGGGAGAAAGTGCTCACTGGGAAGACGCAGCAATGATTATTGAAAATGTGGATTTCTACAGATTTGATAAAGAGGGAAAAGAAAATCTGAGAGGACATTTTGAAGAAAGAAAAATACCTCTTAGTTCATATTTCCAAAGTGTAGAGATGCAGGTTGATGATATTGAAGGAATGGGAATATCTCAGCTTATAAAAGATATGAAAGGAAAAGAGAAAGCAGAAAAAATACCTTTTATAGTTGAAATAAACAAAAAACTGGCAATACCTCTTTCTACAATAATGCTTTCAATACTTGGAGTACTTATGTCTATCGGGCATCACAGAAGCGGTAAAGGTGTAAACTATGGATTTGGAATAGGAATTATATTTTTCTACATTGTACTTTTAAATATTGGAATGGTAATGGCATACAGAGGAAAGATAAATCCATATGCAGCAATATGGACACCTAACATTCTTCTTTATATATTTACAGTGATGATGTACAGAAAAAAGGTAAGGTTGGTATAAAATGAAAATAAAAAAATTAGATTTATATATTAGCAAAAATTTTATAAAAGCATTTTTTCTGAGCCTTATCGGATTTATAAACCTTTTTGTTTTGAGTCAGCTTTTTAAAGTTTTCAGATATGTGGCAGACGGAAGAATGAGCACAACAGACGGATTTTCTTATGTGCTTAATATGCTGCCGGGAATAATTCAGAATGTTGCACCTCTTGCAATTCTTCTTGGTTCTCTTATGACAATAAACAAAATGGCAAGCAACCTTGAAATAATATCTCTTAAAACATCAGGAATAAGTTTCAGAAGAATTATTCTTTTTCCTGTAATAATATCATTTGTAATTTCATTGATAGTATTTTATATAACAGGAAATCTTTACCCTGTTTCAGAAAAAAGAACAAGAGAACTTAAAGGAAACACAATTTCTAAAGTTCTTCCAAAGGAAAAAAGAAATGGATTTTTAAGAGACAGCAATAATAATATATATATGATGGGATATATAAATACAGAAGAGGGAAGAGCAGAGGAGCTGGAATTTATAAAAATAAACGAGGCTTTTGATGAGATAGAAAAAGTAATAATTGCTGAAAGCGGAGTCTTTAACAGAACAGAAAACAGATGGGAACTTAAGAATGTTGTGATAAACAATCTTAAAGAGAAAAAAACAGAAACATATCCTTCTTACAGTTCACCTGAATATAAAGAACCTCCTGAAAATTTCGTAACTCTTTCTATAGACCCAAGACTTCTTACAACAAAGGAACTTAAGAAAGAGATAAAAGATTTAAGAATAACAGGCGGGGATATAAGAGAGGGAATGATGGAATTAGGAAAAAGATATTCTTTTCCTTTTGCAAGTTTTATCATATCTTTTCTTGGGCTTTCTTTAGGAAGCAGATATGTAAGAGGAAATTCAGCTATAAGCATAGTTATGTGTATGTTTCTTGGATATGGATATTATATAATGCAGGCATCTTTTGAATCACTTGGGAAAAATAATCTTATGAACCCATTTGTGAGCGGCTGGCTGCCAAATATAATATTTTTGATAATAGGAGCATATTTTGTACATAAAGCTGAATATTAAAAACTGCAGGGAGGATTATGAGTATACAGATAGAAAAACTTAAGAACGGAATACCTGTTCTTATGGATAAAATAGAGGGAATAAACAGTGTTACTTTTGGTATCTTTGTGAAAACAGGAGCTAAAAACGAACTTCCCGGAGAAGAGGGGATATCTCATCTTCTTGAACATATGATGTTTAAAGGAACAAAAACAAAAAATGCAAAGGATCTTTCAGAGATAATAGACAATGAAGGCGGAATAATAAACGCCTACACAGGAAAAGAAAATACAGTTTATTATGTTCAGATGCTTTCAAACAGACTGAAGCAGGGAATAGAAATTCTTACTGATATGTTTCTTAATTCAACTTTCACAGAAGAAAATCTTGAAAAAGAAAAAGGTGTGGTTATAGAAGAAATAAGAATGTATGAAGATATTCCTGAAGAAACTGTCCACGACAGAAATACAGCTTTGGTAATAGACGGAGTGCAGGGAAATATTATTCTTGGAACAGAAGAGAGCCTTAAACAGATAACAAGAGAAAAACTTGTAAATTATTTTAAAGACCAATACAGAGTTGGAAATATTGTAATATCAATAGCAGGAAATTTTGAATATGAAGATATTAAGGATATTTTGAACGAAGGATTGGGAACAATAGAAAAAACAGAACCTAAAAGAAAATATGACGGTTCAATGAAAATAAAAAGTGTAGACAATAAAATAAACAAAGATATCAATCAGATTCATATCTGTTTTAATACTAAAGGGTGTTCTTTAACAAGCGACAACAGATATGAAGTGGCAATAATTTCAAATACTCTTGCAGGAAATATGAGTTCAAGACTGTTCCAAAAAATAAGAGAGGACAGGGGACTTGCTTATTCTGTATTCAGCTATACATCTTCTTTTGAAGAGGGAGGACTTTTTACAGTTTATGCAGGAACAACAAAAAAAGACTATAAAGAAGTAATAGAAATTATTGAAGATGAATTTAAAGATATAAGAGAAAATGGAATTACAGAGTATGAACTTCAAAAATCAAAAAATCAATTTTTAAGTGCAGTAACTTTTGGGCTGGAAAGCAGCAAAGGAAGAATGAACAGAATGGCAAACTCTTATCTTCTTTACAATGAGGTGAAAGACCTTGATGAGATTTTAAAAGAGATTGAAAGAATAACTGTTGAGGATATAAAAAAGGCAGCAGAAGAGATGTTTGATGAAAGATATTACTCAAAAACAATACTTGGAAATATAGAGGAGAACTAAGAATGGAAAAAGTAACAGTAAAAATAATTTTAGATAAAGGTGTGCAAAAACCAATGTATATGACAGAGGGAGCAGCAGGAATGGATGTAAGAGCAAATATTGCTGAGCCTGTAACTCTTGGAAGTCTTGAAAGAAAACTTATCCCCACAGGAATAAAAATGGAAATACCTATGGGATATGAAGTGCAGGTAAGACCAAGAAGCGGACTTGCATTAAAACACGGAATTTCTATGGCAAACACTCCGGGAACAATAGACAGCGACTATCGTGGAGAAATCGGGGTAATAATGATAAACTTAAGCAAAGATGAATATACAGTTGAGCCAGGAGAAAGAATAGCACAGCTTGTATTGAGCAGAGTATATCAAATGGATTTGGTTGAGGCTGAAGAACTTAGCGACAGCGAAAGAAGCAGCGGTGGATTTGGACATACTGGAAAATAGATGATACAGTAGGATAAGGAGCAGAAATGCTGGATAAAAGAAATATTACAATAGCTGTAAAAAAAATAAAAAAAATGGACCATGCTCTTATATTAAAAATAATTTTAATAATAATACTGAGTCTTAGTGCAGTATATACTGCTACATCTCACAGAACACTGTCTTTTTTCAAAAAAGAGATTATATGGACATGTCTTGGGATATTTGTATATTATGTTGTATCATTTATAGATTACAGAAAATATGGAAAATACTATAAATTTATTTATGTAGGAAATGTATTGATGCTGGTGGCAGTATATGTTTTTGGTGATGAGGCAAAAGGTGCAAAAAGATGGATAGATTTAGGAGTGGTCAGTGTACAGCCTTCTGAATTTGCAAAACTTTTTCTGGTTTTGACTTTTGCAGAGATGCTTATAATACAATATGGAAAAAGTTTTAGAGGTTTAAAGGATATGTTTGTTTCAGGGCTTCATATTCTTCCTATATTTCTTTTGGTATTAAATCAGCCTGATCTGGGAACATCACTTGTACTTATTTTTATATATTTCGTTATGATATTTATTCACGGAATAGATTGGAAAACAATATGGCAGATAGTTATAATGGGAGCTGCAAGTATTCCTGCTGCATACTTTTTCCTTTTAAAAGATTATCAGAGAACAAGAATACAGACATTTTTAAATCCTGAGGCAGATTTGATGAACAGCGGATGGAATGTTGTTCAGTCAAAAATTGCAATAGGTTCAGGAGGAATGTTTGGAAAAGGTTTCCTGCAGAGTACACAGAGTAAATTAAGATTTCTTCCTGAATCTCACACAGATTTTATAGGCTCTGTATTTTTGGAAGAAAGAGGATTTGCAGGTGGCGTACTTCTTATAGTCTTGTATTTGGCTCTAATAATGAATATAATAAAGATAGGAGATGCTTCCAGTGACAGATATGGAAAGCTTATCTGCTATGGAATAGCAAGTATATTATTCTTCCATGTTGTAATAAATGTGGGAATGATAATGGGAGTAATGCCTGTTACAGGTCTTCCTCTTCTGTTTATGAGTTATGGAGGAAGTTCATTTGTATTTGGATTTTTAATGCTTGGTATAGTTCATAGTGTAAAAATACATAAATTTTAGAGGTAACAATGAAGTATATAATAGAAAAAGAAGATGAAGGGGTAAGGCTTGACAGATATTTAAGAAAAAAACTTAAGTCAATACCTCTTACAGAGATATTCAAAGCTATGAGAATTGGAAAAATAAAAGTCAACAACAAGAAGAAAAAAGAAAATTATCGTCTTGAAGAGGGAGATAAGGTTTTTATCGGATTGGAAGTTGATGATGAAGCTGTAAAAGAAGAACCTTTTATTAATCTTTCATTTGCAGAAAAAGAGGAGCTTAAAAAAGGGATAGTTTTTGAAAATGATGATCTTATTATTTTCAATAAGAAAAAAGATGTGGTTATGCATAAAGGAAGCGGGTATGAGTATGGAATATCTGAGATGTTCAAATCATATTTTCAGAATAACAGCTTTAACTTTGTAAACAGAATCGACAGAAAAACATCAGGGCTTGTAATTGGAGCAAAAAATAAAATTTCTACAAGAATTCTGACAGAAGAGATAAGAGAAAATAATATTAAGAAAAAATATTATGTTCTGGTTCATGGAATAATAAACAAAGAAAAATTTATTATTGATAACTATCTGAAAAAAATAGAGGACAGTGTTGTAGTAACAGATGAAAAAGACCCGGAAGGAAAAAATGCTGTTACAATTTTTAAAGTTTTAGAGCACGGAAGAGATATAACTCTTCTTGAGGCAGAGCTTATTACAGGAAGAACACATCAGCTGAGAGTACAGCTTTCAAATATGGGTTATCCTATAATAGGTGATACAAGATATGGAAAAAAAGATGATGAAAAATCTTTATATCTAAATTCGTTTTATTGTGAAATTCCAAAGTATAACATAAAAATTGAACTTCCAGTATCGGAATTTTTTAAATTAAGATTAAAAAAATAAAATAAGGGAATAAATTTTTAGGAGGGTATATAGTGGCAGAAAGAGAAGTATGGAAAAGCAGAAAAGGTTTTGTTTATGCAGCGATAGGAGCTGCCATAGGTTTGGGAAACCTATGGAGATTTCCTTTTCAGGCTTATAAAAATGGAGGAGGAGCATTTTTCCTACCTTATATAGTGGCACTTTTTACATGTGGTGTGCCTCTTATGATTCTTGAATATCAATATGGAAGAAAGGTAAGAGGAGGATCAACAAAAGCATTCAGAGTTTTAGGAAAAAGATTTGAGTGGATAGGCTGGCTTCAGGTAATGGTACCACTTGTGGTAATGATGTTTTACAATACAATTATATCTGTGTCAGTTGTGTTTATGGTATGGTCTTTAGGGCATGCTTTTGGAATAATAAATTGGATGTCTAATCCCGGACCTCTTATGGGAGCAATATCAGGAAGTGCGTCAGGACCTTTTGATTTTGCAGCAGGAATAAGTATGTACATGCTTGGATTTGTAGTTCTTGTGTGGATTGGAAACTGGCTTATAGTAAAAAACGGAATATCAGAAGGAATAGAAAAATCTTCAAAAGTTTTTACTCCTGTTTTGATGATAATGATGATAATTTTTATGATTGATTCAATAACTCTTAAGGGAGCAGCAGAGGGACTGAATGTTTTGTTCACTCCTGATTTTTCCAAAATACTTAACCCGAATATATGGGTAGCAGCTTATGCACAGGTATTTTTCTCTACAACTCTTGCAGTTGGAGTAATGATAGCCTATGGTTCATATATTCCTGATGATTGGGATATAGTAAACAGTTCGTTTATGACAGTGTTTTCAAATGCATCTTTTGATATAATTTCAGGTATAACAGTATTCTCTACTTTAGGATATCTTGTTAATAAACTGGGAGTAGGATTTGATTCATTTGGTAATGGTGCAGGAATAGCTTTCATAGCTTTTCCTATAGCTATATCAAATATTACAACAAATGTTTTTCTTCAGGGAATAATAGGATTTGTATTTTTCTTCTGTCTGTTTATAGCAGGTCTTTCTTCAAGTATTTCGATGCTTGAATCCTTTGCTACAGCTGCTATGGATAAATTTGCGATAGACAGAAAAAAACTTGTAGGAATAATTTCAATGGTTGGATTTATAGGAAGTGCATGTTTTGCAACTTATGCAGGATTTAACTATATTCTTGATATAGTGGATTCTCATGTTGGAAACTATATTATAGCAACTTCAGGACTTATAGAAACTATTTTAGTATGTAAATATTACGGAATAGAAAAAATAAGAGTAGAGGCAAATGAATTTTCTGATTTTAAGATTGGAAAATGGTTTAATTTTCTGTTAAAATATGTTACACCTTTAATTCTTGGGATTACAGTAGTGACAAATTTAATATCAGGAATAAAAGATATGACAGCAGCAAAACTTGTTTTTGGTTGGGGTACGATTTTAATTATGGTTGTTACAGCAACTATATTTTATAAGAAAAAATGGGAAAAACCATTGGAAGTATCTGAATAAAAAATGAATGGGAGGCAGCCATGACTTTAGGAGCAAAAATAATGATGCTTGTAGGATGTGTAGTAGTCTGGGGAGGACTGCTTGTATCTTTAAGAATAGCACTAAAAAGTTCTAATAAATAATTAAACATAGTTAAGAATAAAATTTTCGATATTAAAAATACCGAAAATTTTATTCTTAATTTGTTAGTCTATGATACTTATATTTTTTATTTAGTTAATGATTTTTTCTTTTCTTCAAAAATAAAGTTCCCTAAAAGAACATAACAAATTCCTATAAATCCTCCAAAGATTAATCCTGCTAAAGCTATAATCATAGTTTTTGAAGAAGATTTTGTTGTTACATCTTCACTTATTTTTATTATTTCTGAATATTTTATATTATAATTTTTTAGTAATAAAGAATTAATTTTTTCAATTTTTGTATTAATTTCAGTTATGATGGATTCAAGTTCTTTATCAACTTTTATTTCTATATCCGCATCTTTCTTTATTTCTTTTTTCATTTTTTCTTTGATATATTTAATTTCAGCATTTGTATCAGAAAGTTTTATTTTTTCTTCTGACAGCTGTCTCAAAAATTCTGTATAATAATTTTCATCATTTGTTTTTATTGATTCAGAATTTCCACTGTTCATTATGACAATATTTTTTTCAGCAGGTTTATAGTTTTTAACCATCTCTTCAAGCTGAGCTATTTTTCCTGCAATTTTTTCTTTTTGTCTTTCAAGAACTTCAATATCATGTCTGTAAGTCAGCATAAGTTCATTAGGATTTTTTGTCAGATTAAAATCATCTATAATATTTTGAATTTTTACCAGATTTATTGTTTTTAAAATCTGAAGTTCTTTTAAAATATTCTGTACTTCTATTTTATCTTCTGTTATAACCATCTCTGAAGATAGATTTTGAGCTGATGTAATTGCAGAATTCAAAGAAGTTCCAACAACATAAACTATATCTTTATAATCGTAAGATGAACTATCATTAGGATTTAATAAAGGAAGGTGAGAATTTAATTTGTAATTTCTTTTAAAATAATCTCTCTGCACCTCAACAAAGTTTCTTAAAATCTCTTCATCTTTCTCACTTGAATCAGTTATTTTTAAAGAATAAAGAAATTTATTTGGATAGTATACTTTTCCTTTTTCTAAATTTTCAGGAAGAACAGGAGTAATCTTAATTGCATTAAGCAGATTATCCTGAGATATTCCGCTTTTTTCAAGTTCAGGCATTTTATGAAAAATATCTTTAATCATAAAAATATTTTTGAAAGGATTATAAGTAAGACCTAAAGTATTTCCGTTAGGACTTTTCCCCTGTTCAATTCCCGGGTAAGTATATTCCAGAACAACTGTTGATTTTTTACTTTTGGCACTTTTCATCTGTCCCAGCCCAAAAGCAAGTATCATACATATTACAGCAATAAGAGAAATTTTTATTTTATTTCTCCATAAAACTAAGAACAGCTCTTTTAAATCAATTTCATCTTCATATACCTCTTTATACTCTTCAGGTATGTACTCTTTTTTTTCTAAAACCATTTTTTACTCTCCTTTAATAATAAAATTCTTCAAAAGTCGTTCAATTTATGGTATAATATTCCATAAAATTTTTTAACGTATGCAGATATTTTTCTTTACGAAAGTACTGCAAAAAACATCAAAACGACAAATCTGTTTAGTTAATTATAATTAATTATACAAAAAAAATCAAAAAAAAAATTATGCTTTTTTATTAAAAAGATTCAAAAATTAATAAAAATATGGTATTATAAAAAAAGAAAAATCTGTATAATTAATTATAATTTTTTATACAGTTTTTTTAATTTTAATTTCACAGTGAGGAGAGAAGATGGAGAAATATGAATTAGAAAACAAATACTATGAAGATGATGAAATCGATTTAGTAGATCTTTTAAAAACAATTATCAGGGAAAAAAATTTAGTTATTATTACAACAGTAATTTTTACTGTTTTGGCTTCAGGGGTTGCATTTTATAAAACAAATAGGGCACAAAATTATGGGGTTGAAATAAAATTTTCTAACGAAACAGCAGCTAAGATAAATCAGTATAATGAAAAATATAAAAATGCGCCTCCAGTTCTTAATCAGATTATTCAAGATTCTTTTAATTCTTTATCAAATAAAACTGACGATAACAGTTTCGTAAAAATAATTGATGGAAAAAACAAAAACTATAAGCTTTTTACAAAAATTAAACGTAAAGAAATAGAAAGCAAAGCTGATGAATTTATTAAAATAGTAAATTTTGATGATGAACAAATTAATAAAGAGTTTAATAAAAACTTTTCAAAAGAAGTGGCAGCAGCAGAAAACAGACTAAAAACTTTAACAGAAGAAACAGAAATTTTAAATAAAGAAATTATGGAAGTTGTAGAAGAATATTTTGACGATACTTCTATGGAAAATGCAAGTTCAAACATTTCACTTATATCTCCTGTACTTTATATAGAATATCAACAGAAAATAAAAGATTTAAACTCTGCCTATTTAAAAGATATTGAATTAAAAGAAATTCAGAAAAATATTGCAGGAAATAAAGAGGTTATAGATTTAACAGGAGAAAAAAATATTATTGTTTTATCCCCTTCAGCTATTTCTAAACTAAATACAAAAATTCTTATTGCTGTTGGATTATTCCTTGGATTATGTGCAGGAATGTTCTTTGCAATTATAAAAGCTCCTTTAAAAAATATTTTTAAAGAATTAAAAGAAGAAAAGAAATAAGATAAAAATCGGTAAATCTGATAAAATTCAGAATACCGATTTTTTAATTATATTAATTAGTGCTTTTTTTCTAAAAATATAGTAAAATGAAAGTATATGAAAACTAATCGGAGAGATGTATGGAAGTTATTTTAGAGTATGTGGATAAAATAGGGCTTATAGGTATTATTGTATCTATAACAGCTTTCCTTGTTGGGATAAAATTTCCTGACTGGGATTTTAAATTAAAATTGCAGCACCGAAATATTTTAACACACAGCCCTCTTTTTTTATTTCTGCTTTTAGAGCTTTACAAAAAAGAAACTAATGATACTTTCAGATTTTTTATAGCAGGATTTGCTCTTGCTCTCACTATACATTTTATTTTTGATTTTTTTCCAAAAGGGTGGAGCAGAGGAGCTCTTCTTCATCTTCCAGTTGCACGGATACCTTTGTCAGCAAGAACAAGTAAAATTTTATTTGCTGTTTGGATAATAGTATCGGGATATATAACTCTTAAAATGATAAAATCATATGAGGAATATGTTTTCTTTGCCTTTCTTGCTTTATGGACATTTTTAAAAAATATAGTAAAAGAGGAAAAATTTTTCAGACCATGTATAATATTTATTCTTCTGTTTGGAATTATGGGGAGTATGAAATTTGATGAGCTGAACAGAGAAATAAACAGAGGAAAAAAACAGCTTGTAAGTTATGTGAAAGATATAAAAAAATGGTAAGGTTACAGTTCTTGACAACATAAGAAATAAAATAATATAATTAATAAAGAACAATATTTTGAAAGGAGTAAAAATGAAGGATATTAATCTTTTATCAAAGACAGCCAACGAAATCAGAAAAAACGTTGTAAAAATGATCTGCAGTGCAAAATCAGGGCATCCGGGAGGTTCTTTATCTGCGGCAGATATAGTAACAGCTCTATATTTTGAGGAAATGAATATAGACCCTAAAAATCCAAAAATGGAGGGAAGAGACAAATTTGTTCTTTGTAAAGGACATGCAGCTCCAGTATTATATGCAGCGCTTGCAGAGAGAGGATATTTTGAAAAAGATTTATTAATGACTTTAAGAAAATACGGTTCAATTCTTCAAGGTCACCCTGACATGAAAAAAGTTCCTGGAGTAGAAATTTCTACAGGATCATTAGGACAGGGATTATCAGTTGCTAACGGAATGGCTTTAGCAGCAAAATTAGATAAAACAGAAAACAGAATTTATGCTTTACTTGGAGACGGAGAGTTACAAGAAGGACAAGTTTGGGAGGCAGCAATGACAGCAGCTCACTACGGACTTGACAATCTTTGTGCTTTTGTTGACAACAACAATCTTCAAATAGACGGTAATGTAGATAAAGTTATGGGAATAGAGCCTGTTGATGAAAAATGGAAAGCATTTGGATGGCATGTAATCGAAATAAACGGACATGATTTTAAAGAAATTTTTGATGCTTTAGATGAGGCGAGAACTGTAAAAGGAAAACCTACAATGATTATAGCTCACACTGTAAAAGGTAAGGGAGTTTCATTCATGGAAAACTTAGCATCTTGGCATGGAAGTGCACCAAACGCTGAGCAGACAGAAAAAGCATTAGAAGAATTATCTAAAAACGACTAATAAAATCAAAAGGATTTTACTTTATCTAGGAGGGATTAAAAGATGATAAAAAAAGCGACAAGAGAAGCTTATGGAGAAGCTTTAGCTGAGCTTGGAAAAATAAATGAAAACGTAGTTGTACTGGATGCAGACTTATCTGGTTCAACAAAAACAAGTGTATTTAAAAAGGCATTCCCAGAAAGACACTTTAACGTTGGAATAGCAGAAGCTGACCTTATAGGTACAGCAGCAGGACTTGCTGCATCAGGAAAAACAGCATTTGCATCAACATTTGCAATGTTTGCAGCAGGAAGAGCATTTGAGCAGATAAGAAACACAGTTGCTTATCCAAAATTAAATGTTAAAATAGCTCCTACACATGCAGGAATATCAGTTGGAGAGGACGGAGCATCTCACCAATCAATCGAAGATATAGCTCTAATGAGATCAATTCCGGGAATGATAGTTTTATCTCCGGCAGATGCAACAGAAACTAAAAAAATGGTTTTTGCAGCAGCAGAATATGACGGACCTGTTTATATTAGAATGGGAAGATTAGGAGTTCCTGTACTTTTTGATGACAATTATGATTTCCAAATCGGAATTGCAAATACATTAAAAGACGGTAAAGATGTTTCAATAGTTTCAACAGGACTTATGACAGCTGAAGCATTAAAAGCAGCTGAAGAACTTGAAAAAGAAGGAATTTCAGTAAGAGTAATCAACGTTGGAACAATCAAGCCTCTTGACGGAGAAACAATATTAAAAGCAGCTCAGGAAACTAAATTTATAGTTACAGCTGAGGAGCATTCTGTAATCGGCGGACTTGGTTCAGCAGTATCAGAATTTTTATCAGAAGTTCACCCAACTAAAGTTAAAAAAGTTGGAATTTATGACAAGTTTGGACAAAGCGGAACTGGAGAAGAACTTCTTAAAAAATATGAATTAACAGCAGAGAAATTAATCTCTGTAATTAAAGAAAATTTATAATTAATTTTAGTATAGAGATTGACTGAATAATATAAAGACAAAGTTGCATTTATAAAATAATAGTCTAAGAATAAAATTCTTTTCGTAAAAATATTTTTTATTTATATTGCTCGTTCATCTAAAAACGATAAACTCGCTTTCAGCTCAGACATATCGTTTTTTACGATGAATTCGCTGCATAAATTACAAAAATATTTTTAATCTCAAGAATTTTGTTCTTAGACTTTGTGCAACAAACTCTTATTTTGTATTACAAGTCAATCTTTTTAAGTTTATCCTATTTTTAGAAAGGCAGAGTATAATGTTTAACAGAAAAGACAGAAGAGAGATTAATAATTTTACGGGAATAAAGAGGGGCTTCTTTGGAATAATTGTTGCCGCTTTTGTTTTTAATATGTTTTTTGCAGTGTTTTTAAATATAACTTCTGAAATAAAACAGCTGAAAAATAAGAATTTTATAATGGCAGAGCTTCAGAATAATTTATCTCAGTCTAAAAAAGGTGAACTTGAGAAAAAGTTTTTAAATTTAAACGAAGTTCAAAAAGTAATTTATGTAGACAGCTATGAGGCATTTAAAGATCTGCAGAAAAATCTTGGAATTGTTATACCAAGAGGGGAAAATCCTCTTCCAGACAGCCTTAGAATATATTTTAAAAATGCAGGTGATGTAGAAAAACTGCAGAATGTTCTTGAGGAAACTCAGGAAATAAAAGAATTTTTTGTTGATGGCACATATATCTCTGAAATAAACGGCAGAGTGAGAGTGCTTAATCTTTTTGGAGTGATAACAGCAATAGGTGCTGTATGTTCTCTGTTTTTAATAAATTCCCTGTTCTTATTCCAAGTGGAAAATGATTACATAATAAATGTGATGACAGATGAAACAAACCAAAGAAACCGTATAAGAGCTAAAAATATAAATCTGCTGCCTTTTACAACAGCTGTGCTTTTAAGCCTTGTACTGTTTTTCAATTTTTATGTAATAATGAGAAGAACACTTATTCAAGAGGGAATTTTTGCAGAGATATTAAGCCTTTTCCAAGTGATACATTTTCTGGGTATAGCAGCTGTGCTTATAATTTTATGTGCATGGTTTATGCCTGTTGATAAAAAGACAGGAGCAAAAAAATGAGAGGCATAAAAAAAATATTAGTTTTTTTTATATGTCTGACTATAACAGCTTTTTCAAGCAGTGTTGATGACATGAAAGAAAAACTAAAGAAACTGGATAATGAAATAAAGGCTAAAAATGAAAGAATTGAAAATATAGATATTGAGAAGAAAACAATTGCTCAGCAGATAGAGGAGATAAAAAAAGATATCGAAGCTATTGAAAGAGATAGAGATAAAATAGAAGAAGAGATAACAGTAGTATCTAAAAACATAGACTACGGAGAAAGAAATATGACTTTCAACTCTAAAGAACTACAAAGAAAAAAGGCTGAATTTGATGCAAAAATTATTGCATGGTCAAGAAGAAGCCAGGGATATCAGAGTTTTGAAGATGAAAGTATTTTGAAAAGACAGTTTGCAAGAGTTTTGTATGAAGATTTAAACAGAATGACAAAAATAAAAGATGTACAGTCAAGTATTGCCACTGTAAAAGCTGATATAGAGCAGGAAAAAAGAAAATTAAGTTCATTAAAATCTCAGCTGAACAGTAAAAAAATACAGATAGACAAAAAGCAGAAACAGAAAAATGCTTTGATACAAAAGCTTAATTCAGAGAAAAAGACTCATATAAAAACAATAAGCAGTCTGGAAAAAGAAAAACAGAGAATAGAAAAAGAGATAGAGGATATCATCAAGAAAAGAACAACTGTATCAAAAGATGTGAACTTTACAAAAGCACAGCAAAATCTTGGAAAGGCAATAAAACCTGTAAGCGGAAATATTATTGTGGGATTTAAGCAGGTAAAGGCAAAATCTGTAACAAGCAATGGAATAGAAATTAATTCAAAACTTGGAGCACAGGTAAAAGCATCTTTGAGCGGTAAAGTAATTTATGTGGATAAACTTCAAGGACTTGGAAAAGTTGTTATGATAGATTATGGTTATAACACAATAGGTGTATATGGAAATATTATTTCCTCAAAGGTAAAAGTAAATCAGAGAGTAAATGCAGGACAGGTTGTGGGAATACTTGGACTTTCAACAGAAGAAAAACCTAATCTGTATTATGAAGTGAGATTTAATTTAAAACCTATTAATCCTGAATTACTGTTTTAAGTATGGAGGAATTTGTGAAAAAGTGTGTGATTTTTTATAACGAAGATAAACAGACAGCAGCAGTGAACTATAAAAAAATCAAAGAGTTTCTGGAAAATGAAAAAATTGAAATTCTCTCTGCAGCTTATATAAAAGATGCTGATTTTGCAGTTGTTATAGGAGGAGACGGAACTCTTCTTCGTGCAACTCAGAAATTAATAAAAAATGAAGATATTGTTGTTATTGCTGTAAATGCAGGAAGTCTTGGTTTTCTTACAGAGATAAAAGCAGAAGAGGGAATAGAAGCTTGCAAATCATATCTTTCAGGAGATTATGAGATAGATTACAGAGGACTTTTAGATGTATGGATAAATAATGAGAAAAAAAGCGTTCTTAATGAAGTTGTTTTTTCAAACGGAGGAATGGCAAGAAAGCCTGTGAAAATAGGTCTTTATTCTGACAAGGGAAAAATAAACTGTTACAGAGGAGACGGAGTGATTATTTCTACTCCAACAGGTTCTACTGCATATTCTTTATCAGCAGGAGGACCGATAATCTCTCATTATCTTGATGCTGTGCTTATAACTCCTATTGCACCTCACAATCTTACAACACGTCCTATTGTTATAGATATAAAAAGAGAAATCTGTGTGAAAGTTGAAGAAGAACCTGAAAGCGACAGAGAAAGTTTTGTAATTGCAGACGGAGAATCATGGCAGAAAATAAGCAGAACAGATAAAATAAAAGTAAAATATTCTCATAAGAAATTAAAACTTCTTCTGCCGAAAAACAGAAATTATTATTCAGTGCTTAAAGAAAAACTAAAGTGGGGAGATAATCTATGTTAAAAGAACTTCAGATAGAAAATTTAGCCATAATAGAAAAGCTTGATTTGGAATTCGGCAACGGGCTTATTACTCTTACAGGGGAAACAGGAGCAGGAAAATCTATTATTTTAAGCGGGATAAATCTCCTTATTGGAGAAAAAACAAATATAGAGATGCTTCGTGACGGAGAAAAACTTCTTGTTGCCCAAGGGGTTTTCAGTGTAAACAAAGAGCAGGAAAAAGAGCTGGAAGAGCTTGGAATAGAAACAGAGGACGGAGAAGTAATTGTAAGAAGAACTATGGACAGCAAAGGTAAAGGAAAAGCCTTTGTAAACAACATGAGAGTCCCTGTTTCAGGATTGAAAGAGATAATGGGAACACTTGTTGACATAGTGGGACAGCACTCACACCAGATGCTTTTAAATAAAGAAAACCATATAAAACTTTTGGATAAATTTACAGAAGATTCAACAAAAGAGATAAGAAAAAATCTTGAGGGAGCTCTTGATGATTTCACAAGACTTGACAGAAAAATTGAAAGAATAGATGAAGAGAAAAAAGAGCTGAGAGAAAAGAAAGAGTTTTATGAATTTCAGCTTGATGAGATAGATAAAGTAAAACTTGTAAAAAATGAAGATGAAACTTTGGAAAATGAATATAAGAAACTTTTCAATGCAGGAAAGATAAAAGAAAAACTTTCTATGGCAGAGGCTTGTCTTAAAAACGGCGAGGTTAATGCTTTGAGCATTATTTATGCAAGCAAGAAAAATATTGAGATGATAGCAGACTATGGAGAGGAATTTCAGGAAAATCTTGAAAGACTTGAAAGAGTTTATTATGATTTGGAAGACTGTGTAAGTTCAATGGAAAGTCTGAATGAGGATATTGAAGTTGATGAAAGCAGACTGGAAGAGGTTATTTCAAGACTTGATGCAATAGGAAAGCTTAAAAATAAATATGGTTCAACTATTGATGAAATTTTAGAATACAGAAACGATATTGAGAAAAAATTAAGAAATCTTGATGAAAGTAATTTTCAAGTTAAAAAACTTATAAAAGAGAGAGAAACAGCCAGAGAAAATTATTGGAAATATGCTTTGGAACTTAGAAATATAAGAAAAGAATGTATTCAAAAAATTGAGGAAAAACTTGGAAACGAACTGACATATCTTAATATGAAAGATGCAAAATTTGAAATTATGCTGGAAGAAAAAGAAACAATGGGGAAAAACGGTTCTGACAACATAGAGTTTTTTATCTCTACAAATGCAGGACAGAAACCAAAACCATTGCAGAAAATTGCATCCGGAGGAGAGGTAAGCAGAATTATGCTTGCTCTTAAAGTTATTTTCTCACATGTTGACAACATACCTATTCTTATTTTTGATGAGATTGATACAGGTGTAGGAGGAGAAACTGTAAGAAAGATAGCAGGAAAGCTGAAAGAGATAGGGCAGAATGCACAGGTAATATGTATTACCCATTCTCCAGCTATTGCATCTAAAGCAAGGGAGCAGTTTTATATTGAAAAAAGAACAGAGCATGAAAAAACAATTACAACAGTAAGAAAGCTTGATGATAAAGACAGAATAAATGAGATTGCAAGAATGCTTGCAGGAGAGAATATTTCAGATGCTGTTATAAGTCACGCAAAAGAGCTGTTGTCTGAGGAGTAAAAAATATGGATTTACTGGAAAAATTTCTTGAGGCAGCACAGAAAAAAGAAACTGTATCAGAAATAAGTCTGAACATGTATAAAAAAGATATTTTGGATTTTAAAGATTTTCTTGGAGAGAAAACTTTTCAAGAGGCAGAGAAAACAGATATTGCTGATTATATAAAATTTATGGAAACAAAATATCTTGAAAATTCTATAATCCGTAAGGTAAGTTCAATAAAAAGTTTTTACAAATATCTTCTGAAAGCAGAGATAATTGAAGAATCTCCCACAGAAGAGATTGTAATGTCCAGAAAATTTGTAAAAAATACAGACAAAATAGAACTGAATGAACTTAGGGATATTCTTAACAGCTGCGAGAACAATGAAAAAGGAAAAAGAGATAAAATAATAATAAAACTTCTTGCTGAAACAGGAATGCAGATAACAGATATATTAAATTTAAAAATTTCTGAAATGGAAAACAGTGATTATAAATCTTTTATTGTAAAAACAAGTACAGAGTATATAATTGTGGAGCTCTCAGAAGAAAATAGAGAAGAGCTGAAAGAGTATGTGACAAAATACAGAAACAACTTAGTTAAAGACAGTTATGATGATAAAATTTTCTGTGATTTAAGTATACAGAATTTTCGTGCAAGATTTATGAAATACGGAGTAAAGGCAGGAATTGAAAGAGAAGTTCTTCCAAGTATGATAAAAAATAAGTGTCAGCATGAAAGAAGAGAGATTTACCAAGAGAAAAAAGAAGACTTTACAGAGAAAATAAGGGATGAATATTTTAGAATAGGAATAGGAGATGATTAGATGAAAGCTGGATTTATAGCTGTGGTGGGAAGACCAAACGTAGGGAAATCGACCCTGATAAATAAACTGGTCAGTGAAAAAGTAGCAATAGTTTCAGATAAAGCAGGAACAACAAGAGATACAATAAAAGGAATTTTAAATGTAAACGGAAATCAATATGTATTTATTGATACACCGGGAATACACAAACCAAAACATCTTTTAGGGGAATATATGACAAACAGTGCAATAAAAATCCTTAAAGATGTTGATTTAATACTGATGATTCTTGACGGTTCACAAGAGATAAGCACAGGTGATGAATTTGTGATGGAGAGAGTTCTTGAAGCAAGAAGAACACCAAGAATTTTAGTAATTAATAAAATAGATAAACTTACAAATGAGCAGATTGAGGCTAAGAAAGCTGAAATAGAAGAAAAACTTGGAAAATTTGACGGGATTGTTGAGATTGCAGGAGAATATGGAATAGGGCTTGCAAAACTTTTAAATGCAATAGATCCGTTTTTAGAAGAGGGAATACAATACTATCCTGAAGATATGTATACAGATATGCCTGTTTACAGAATAATGACAGAAATTGTAAGAGAAAAAATCCTTTTAAAAACAAGAGATGAAGTGCCTCATTCTATTGCAATTGAAATAATCAATGTTGAAAGAAGAGAGAACGGAAAAGATAAATTTGATATAAATATTTATGTTGAAAGAGATTCTCAAAAGGGAATTATAATAGGTAAAAACGGAAAAATGCTTAAGGATATTGGAACTGAAGCAAGACGTGAAATAGAAATTCTTTTAGGAAAAGAGATTTATCTTAATCTTTGGGTCAAAGTTAAAGAAGATTGGAGAAAGAAAAAGCCATTCCTGAAAGAACTTGGATATTTTGCGGAAGACTAAAAATTATATGCTTATACAAAGCTGTGCTGAAAAAAATGCATGGCTTTTTTTATATTTTAGATAAAAAATAAAGGAAAACAGGGAAAGTTGAAGTATATAAATCATAATAGTTAAATTTAAAAAAGTTAAAATACTGACGGGAGAAACTTTATGAAAGAAGAATTAAGAAAACAGATAAATGAGTGGCGTGAAAACGGCGAGTATGAAAAAATTATAAATAAAGTTCTCGAATTAGATGAAAAACAGGAGCTTGAGGCTGATGATATAAATATTCTTGATGAACTTGCAAAGAATCTTGAAGATGCAGGAAAGTATGAGGAAAGTATCTGGGTTTTAGGGCAGATAGGCTGGCTACTTGGAAGTATGGGAGATTATGAAAAGGCTCTTGAGTATCTGAAGAAAGCTGAAAAAGAGGAAAAAGACAATCCATGGCTTTTAAGTCAGATTGGATGGAATCTCAATAAAATGGGAAGATGTGAAGAGGCTTTAGAATATTTGAAAAAAGCAGAAGAACTTGGCAGAAATGATGCCTGGTTTTTATGTGAAATAGGGTGGTCTTACGGAGAACTTGGACAAAATAAAGAAGCAGCAGATTATATGCTGAAAGCAGAAGAACTTGGCAGAAATGACGAATGGCTGTATTATGAAATAGGCTGGAATCTGGGAAGAACAGGTGAATTTGAAAGAGCTGTTGAGTATTTAACGAAAGCAGAGGAGATGAGCACACCTGAAACTAATTTGATTTCTTTATATTCTGAATTGGGATGGAATTACAGACTTATGGGAGAATATGAAATCTCTCTTGAATATGTAAAACGAGCAGAAGAACTTGGAAGGGATGATACATGGCTTAATTTCCAGATAGGATATAATCTTGTTCGTTTAGGAAATACAGGAGAGGGATTGAACTATTTATATAAATCTGAAAATCAGGGAGGACAGAATAATATCTCTCTTCTTTCAGAAATCGGTTATGTTCTTGGGCAGCTTGAAAGATGTGAAGAGGCTGCAGGATATCTTGAAAGAGCAGAAAAACTTGGCAGAAATGATATTTGGATTTACTCTGAAATCGGCTGGGATTTTGGAGGAATGGGAAAATATGAAGAAGCAATGGAATATTTTGAGAAAGCTGTTGAGATGGGAAGAGATGATTCATGGATTAATCTTCAAATAGCATGGTGTTTAAGCAGAATGAACCAAGATGAAGAGGCAGTTGATTATTATCTTAAAGGAAAAGAACTTTCAACTGGAACTGATGAATGGCTTGAATATAATCTTGGAATATCTTATAGAAAACTTGGAAAATATTCAGAGGCACTTGAGTGCCAAAATAAGGTGTTGGAAATGGGAGCATACAGAGGCTGGGTTCATTTGGAACTTGCAGATATTTATGCTGAAATTGGTGAAAGAGATAAGGCTCTGGAATATCTTAAAGATGTAAAAGTATATTTAAATATGGAAGATGAAGATGTAAATAAAAAATATTCGGAAGTTGAAAATAAAATATACTCTGTTCAGACAATTTTATCTTAAAATTTTTATCACAGAAAATGGAGGGCTGAATTATGGAAAAGCAAAGAAAAGTGTTAAATGGATTTATTCTTTTAAGAGATAAGAACTGCTGTTTCAGCAAAATTATCGAAAATTTGAAAAAAGATTGGAAAATAGAGGCAACAAATAAAGTTGAAGAAAACAGTCTTATTTTTTATCTTGATGAAACAATGATAGCTTTTTCATTTGTTCCTGTTCCTATCCCAAACGGCGAGGCAGAAGAAAATGCTTCACATAATTATTTATGGAGTAATGGAGTTGAAGAAACAGCAAAACATCAGGCACAGATAATTTTAGCTGTGTTTGGACGAGATTCTCTTGAAGTGAGCAGCTTATTTATAAAAGCAGCTGCCAGTGCATTAAAACTTGATAATACTATTGGAATTTATAAATATCCTACTGTTATACCTTCAGATGAATATATAGAGGTAGCAGAATATATGAAGGAAAATGAACTTCCTTTGGCAGACATGATATATATAGGATTGTACAATTCTGAAAATGGTGTCTGTGGTTATACAATGGGATTGGATTTCTTCGATAAAAAAGAAATAGAGGTTTTAAATACAAGCCTTGACCCGTTTGATTTGTATAATTTTATTTACGATATAGCTCATTATGTAATCAGCAATAATATTGAATTGAAAGATGGAGAAACTATAGGATTTTCAGCAGAACAGAAACTGCCGATTACTGTATCAAAAGGTGTTTCTCTTGAGGGAGAAACAGTTAAAATTGCATATGATGTTGTAAAAAATTAATATAAACAGTGTTTGTTAGAGATTATAAAATTATTTGTAAAAAAATATCTGCTATTTATATTGCACAGAATTTAGAATATAGAACGAATTAAAAATTTAATAAATAAAATTTTTAATTCGTTGGCTCTGCTAAAGAGGTTCGAGCAGCCAATTTTTCTGTATTCTGTTTTGCTTTATAAATTACGCAGATATTTTTTATATATTAATTTTAAATTGTTTAAGCTGCTATTGTATAAATTTTAACCTCTGGAGCTGAAGTCCATAAAGGCTGTAATCCTACAAAAACATCATTTTTAAACATTTCACTTGATAAATATGCTTCTGCATTCTCTATACTGTCAAATCCATGTAAAACTTGAACATCTTCTTTACGAACAAGAAGCTGTTTTGATAATGCTCCTTTAATTTCACTTAAAAAAGGTCCACGATAATCATTATAGATTTTAGCAGCAGCAGGGCGTTTTTCCTCAGATATTTTCATTGTAATTTCAAGAAATGCTTTTACTTCCATTCTTATTACCTCCATAAAATTTTTATTTTTCTAAGATAACTAAAGCATATCATATGAAAAAAATTTTTTGAAGATATTAGCAAATTTATTAGTTACTAATAAATTTCATAGTATTAATTATTAATACAATTGTGGACAGCTTTGGCATGCAGGAAGTTTTTTATCTAAATCTTCTTCTGTATTCTTTCTTGACCAAGCACAAATTCCCTGTAATATAGGAAGCACTGACTTTCCTTTTTCCGTAAGAGAATACTCTACTCTCAAAGGTATTTCATTATATTGAATTCGCTCTATTATACCATCTGTAAGCATCTCTTTAAGCATGGCTGCAAGAACTGCGTCGGTTATGTTAGAAAGTTCTTTTTTTATTTCAGTGTATCTCATTGAAGACTTGGCAGAGAGAACACATATGATTCTTGATTTCCATTTTCCTCCAAAAATGCCAAGTCCATACTCAATAGGACACATTATTTCTTTTTCTAATTTATATTCATATTTCATTTTTTCCTCCTGCTGTTCAGCAGATATTCTTAATTAAATATAATGTTTTCTAAATACAATCAAATCATAGATATCCTGACTTATATAAGGGCTTGGTGCTTTTGCTTTTGTTTTTTCCCAAAGAAGTTTGACATCTTCAAGATCCATAAGCTGAACTTTAGCTTTCACTTTGTCTTTATAAAGAATATCGTCTCCTGTTTTTTCAATTCCGGTTAATATTTCATTTTTATATTTTGTAAAATTTTCTTCTGTAATTTCTATTCTTGTAAAATAGCTGCCAAGAAATTCTTTTGAAAAAGTATATTCAAGATATATTATTTTTCTTAAAACACTGCTCATATAATCAACGGATATAGTATCCGTAAAAGATCCTGTGGGAGCTATAAAAGGAATAAACACATCTTCAAAATGATAGCTCTGTACAGATTTTTTAAAAATAGAAAGGTTTCTAAAAAATCTGCTGTTTCTCCCTGCATCTTTTTTCAGAAAATCAAGATCTACCTGATATGTAGTTCCAATATGAGGGAACAGGAAACTTACCAAATCTTTTGAGTGGCAGAAATTGATAACATTAGTTTCAAAAATTTTGTTTTCATTTAAAAGTTCTATAAACTTTACAGCATTATGAAGAAGTCCTGTAAGATTATCTAATTGAAACAGTTTGTCTATAAGATTTTCATTTAAAAGAATCTCTCTTCTTCTGTCTATAGGAATCTTTTTAAGAATCTGTTTAAAGTTTGTATGTTTAGCCAGTGATTCAATAAACACATCATCTATATGAAAATAAAATGTAGTGTATTTATCAACAAGAACAGTTCTGTTGTCTTTTATTATTTTCATTTTCTTCAGTTCTTTAAGAAAAAAATCTAAATAAGGCTGCTTAAATTCAGCAAAAATTTTCTTTTCTTCCTCTGTAAGATGACATGAGTCAAGAATTTTTTCAAAATCTATAAAATCTTCTATTCCTATAATTCCGTCACGATTTATTCCTACAGCATTCCATGTACATACTTTAGGAACTTTTCCATGATTTTTAAAAAGCATAATAGCTACAAATTGTGCTATTCCTCCTCCAAGAGAATGTCCTGTAATGCTTATTTTTTCAAAGGGAATTCCTAAAGAAAGGAGATTTTCAAAAACTTCCAGTCCCTCCCAGAACTGTAAAGGTTTCTTTCCCATTCCCAAAAGAAGATCTGTTTCGATAAAATCTTTGTAAGCTTCTTCAAAAGGGTATGTTTCACTGCCTCTGTATGAAATAACATATTCATCTCCGTCAGTAAAAACAATGGAAAAAAATCCGGAATTTGATTTTCCGTTTCCTCCAATTCCTGTTCTGTTATCTATATCAAAAATTTTCCATTTTTCCAATTCTTTTATAAAATATTCACTGCATCTTCCATATGCATCATCTCTGAAAAGGTTTGCATTTGAAGAGATATTTCTTCCAAAATTTATCTCTTCAAGAGCATTGACAAGAAATTCTCCTTTTGTGTTTTCAGTGAGATTGTAGTATGAAAGAATACTGAAGAGTAAATACTCTTTTGATGTCTGCATAATATCACCTGCTTTTATATATCTCTTGTATAACCGTAGTTAGTTAATATCTCCTCTTCTTTGGCTCTCATAATCTTTTTTTCTTCTTCTTCCATATGGTCGTAACCAAGAAGGTGAAGAAGTCCGTGAGTTAAAACATAATAAAATTCTCTTTTAAATGAATGATTGTAATCTTTTCTCTGCTCTTCAACTCTTTCAAGAGAGATTATAATATCTCCAAGTGTATCAAATATTCCTGTGTCTGCTTCTCCATTGTCGTGATAAGCAAAAGATATTACGTCAGTAGGCATATCTTTTCCTCTGAAATCTCTGTTTACTGTCTGTATCTCATCGTTTCCTGTAAGAAGAACAGAAACATATACCTCTCTGTCGCTTTCGTATTCTTTATTCAAAACTTCTGTGATATATTTTTCAACATCTTCAAAGTTTATTTCGGCATCATATCCTTCAATATTAATTCCTAAATCTAAATTTAGTTTCAACTCTATTTCCTCCTTGACGGGATTTTATTTTTGTCCCGGATACTTAATTCTTACATGGTGAATACCCATTAAAGTTTTTGTAAATACTTTTATAATTGTTTCTATCTCTTTAAATGTTAAGTCTGCATCTGAAAGCTGTCCATCGTCCATTTTTCCTGCAATAATTTTTCTTATCATGTTTTCAATAGTGATAGGAGTTTTTTCATCCAAGCTTCTTACAGCAGCCTCTATTGAGTCAGCAAGCATGATGATTGCTGATTCTTTTGTTTTTGGTTTAGGTCCCGGATATCTGAAATCTTCTTCCTGAACATTTTCGTCAATTTGTTTTGCTTTATTATAGAAATAAGCAAGAAGAGTTGTTCCCTGATGTTCAAACATAATATCTCTGATCTCTTTAGGTATCTTATATTCTTTTCCAAGTTCTGCTCCCTCTTTTGTGTGTGCAGCAATAATAAGAGCGCTAAGGAATGGAGATATAGAGTTGTGAGGATTAACTCCTCCTTCTTGGTTTTCAACATAGAATTTAGGTCTTTTCATTTTACCAATATCGTGATAATAAGATGCAACCCTTGTGAAAATAGAATCTGCTCCAACAGCATCTGCTGCTGCCTCAGATAAAGTTGCAACCATCATTGAGTGGTAGAAAGTTCCCGGTGTTTTAACAGACAGATCACGCAGTAAAGGCTGTGATAAATCTCCAAGCTCAAGAAGCTTGAATTTAGTAAGAATATTAAATGTTCTTTCGAAATAAGGAACAAGGGCAATACTTATCATTCCTGAAAGAATACCTGCTATAATAATCTGTCCTGCTTTCATTACAACAGAAACATTTATTTCTACTAAAAAGAAACTTAAAATAAGGAACAGTATAAATCTTACTATTGAAAGCTGTACACCAAGATTTATAAGCTGCGATCTTGTTTTTATATCTCTTAAAAGAATTTCCCCTAAAAGAATAGAGAAAAGATAAGTAAAGAAATATATAAGGTTATAATCAAGCATAGGCATCAAGAATAAAAGACATATCATTCCCAGAGTAAATGCAAATGTAGAATTTACAAGTATACCAAGCATGAAGAAAATAACCTCAAAAGGTATAATAAACATATATTCGTTATCTATAAATCTTAAGATTACAAAAGCTCCTGTTATAAGAATAAATACCGCTCTGTAAATATTTTTGTTCAATATCTCTTTTTTAAATATTCTTCCGATTATATGATAAGAGATAAATGATATTAAAAGCAGATAAGCACCATTTATAAGAAATCTTGAAAGGCTTTCAGCATATGAATAAATTCCAAGAGCACTAAGCATTTCCAGTTTCTTTTCAGTGATAACCTCTCCTTTTTTAGCAACAATACTTCCTGCCTGTACCTCAACAATCTGCGGTCCTATTTTGGAAGTTTTCTTTTGTATCTCTTCTTTTGTTTTTTCTTTATCAAAAACATAGTTTGGAACAAGGAATGTATGAAGAACTTTCTGTTCAAGAGGTGACAGTTTTTCTATTTTTGCATTTTCTTCATCTTTTATTGTAATAAGTCCGTCTGTTTTAGTAACTCCGGAACTGTATATTTCCTGAAGAAGTTCCAAAAGTTTTTCTCTTTGACTGTTAATTTTTCTCACACTTAAAGAAGAGATCTCTTTTACAAGATTTTTATTAATATCTTTTCCTGTTGTTTCCTCTATAATCTTGTAGTTAAAATCTATCTTTGTTCCTTTTTTCAGGGCTATAATCTGGTCATAGAAATTTTTCATTCCATTATAATAATTTACCTCTGCCTCAGGAACATGGATATATTCTTTTTTAGAAGTAAGAATAAGCTCTTCTATTATTGCCTCTCTTTTAGCCACATCATTATATTTTACAGTTTTTGGAGCGTAGATATCTTCTTTTACTATACTTCCTTTTTTATAAGTATTTTGATTAAAAAGAAGATAAAATTTTGAACTGAATGAAAGCACAGTCATAATCAGCAAAAGATATACAATTTTTTCTTTTAAGCGGTATGACTCTGAGTAAATCTGAACATCATCCTGATTTTCTTTTTCCAGTTTAAAAATAAATTTAAAACCGAAAAGTTTAAACTTTTTCATAAGTCCTCCATATCTTAACCAATAATTTCACTTTGGTCGATTCTGATAATATTCTTTGAAGGAATACTATCAATAAAGTATTTTCCATATCTCTTAGTTACAATTCTGTTGTCTAAGATAGTTATGATTCCTCTGTCCTCTTTACTTCTTATCAAACGTCCTATTCCCTGCTTAAATTTTATTACAGATTCAGGAATCTGATATTCTATAAAAGGATTTTTTCCCTGCTGTTCATATGTTTCTATTATAGCCTCTGTAACAGGGTCGCTTGGAACTTTAAACGGCAGTTTTACAATTATAACAGATATAAGTTTTTCACCCTTTACATCTACCCCTTCCCAGAAAGAGTCAGTTCCAAAAAGAACAGGGGCATCGCTGTTTTTAAACATTTCCACAAGTTTTGTTCTTGGATACATTCCCTGAATAAAGAAATCTATTCCTTCAGCCTCAAGCTCATCTCTCATCATATAATACATATAGTTCAAAGATTTATATGATGTGAACAGGATAAAAGTACGTCCTCTTGTTTTTAAAATCATTTTTTTCAAAAGAGGTTCTATTTCATCTAAAAAGTTTCTATCATTTGGATCTGGAAGTCCGCTTGGAATATATACCTTCATCTGTTTGTCATAATCAAAAGGAGAGGCTATAATTTTATCATATGTTTCCTCTTCCAAACCAATAGAATTTTTAAAATAATCAAAATTATTTTCTACTGCAATAGTTGCAGAGGTAAAAATAAGCTGTTTCAGATTATCATAAAGATTTTCACTAAGTTCATGTGCAATCTGAAGAGGGGTTGCCACAAGCTTAGAGTTATTCTTTTTGTTATTAACTTCAATCCAATATATAAACTCTTCATCATCAAGGCTGTTTATAAATTTAAAATTATCATAAAAACCTTCAAGTCTTTCAATGTACTTTATAAAATCATTTATAATTCCGTCGTTGTCTTCAGCCTCTTTTAAAGCAGCAATAACTTTTCTTACAGGTTTCAGATAATTGTTAAATTCCAAAACAAAATTTTCTTTAACATCATTAAGCATAGAGTAAAATGATGCTGCCATTATCTCATCTTTTTTTATTCTGTATGTGATGCTTCCAACCTGTCCTTTGGAAAATATTTCAATTACACGGTCAAAATAATCACGTCCTGCTTTAAAAAGGTTGTTATGATTTAGTCTGATATCATTCTCTAAAAGTTTTTCAACAATTTCCTTATCTTCATAATCTCTGTTTTTTAAATACTGAATAAGAATTTCCAACTGTCCTTTAGTTTTCTTTTTGTTTATAACATTGTGAATCTGGTTCATAGCTTTTGTAAATCCATATTTTGATGCTTCATAAGAAAAATAATCTCTTGCTACTTTCTGTATGTTATGTGCCTCATCAAAAACAACCAGCCCGTATTCAGGAAGAATAGAGTAATCAGTATTAAACCCAATCTCTTTTCTTATTGCGAGGTCTGAGAAGAAAATATGGTGATTTGCAATTAAAATATCTGCTTTCTTTTTTTCCTCTCTGGATTTCATAAAAAAGCATTCGCTTTTATAAGGACATCTTGCTCCTGCACAAATATCAGTTTCACTCTGAAACATCTCCCATACTGTGAAATCTACTTCAAAATAAAGTTCTGACTTATCTCCTGTTTCTGTTTCTTTTCCCCATTTTATAAGAGCTTCAAACTGTCTTTTCTGGTCATCAGAAAGGTCGTCAAGTTCTGCCAGTTTTGTTGTTACAAGATTAGCATGCTTTCTGTTGCATAAAAAGTTTCCTCTTCCTTTTACAAGAAGATATTTAAAATCTTTCGGCATAAGTTTTTTAACAATAGGGATATCTTTATTTAAAAGCTGTTCCTGCAGATTTATGGTGTTTGTTGAAATGATAACTTTTTTTTCATTTTCAAGAGCCCACTGTATGCTTGGAATAAGATAAGCAAGAGTTTTTCCTGTTCCTGTTCCAGCTTCTACAATAACCTTTTTTTCATCATTCAATCCTTTTTCAATATGTTCTGCCATGTGCAGCTGTTCATCTCTGTATTCAAACTCTTTGAAATATTGAGCCAGAAGTCCGTTTCTTTCAAAATAAGGTTTAATATCTATTTTTTTATTTTCATCAAAATATGCTTCAGTAATAACATAAATGTTTTCTGCGTTGTTATCTATGATATATGAACCTCCATCCATTTTATTTGCAAAAATAGATGCTATTTCTACATCTGCATCAGATGGATAAAGATATCCTGAAGGATGATTATGAATAATTATTTCGCTTTTTCTCATTCTTTTCAGAATAGCAGGAACACTGTATCTGTTTCCTTTAGCCAGAACTTCAACATCATCTACTATTTTATTTTCGTCAAGAATACCACGAAAAAAAACTTCGTTTCCTCCAGCCTCTTCAATCTCCCGAACAATTATTTCTCTTGCTCTTTGAGATATTTTTTCCTCTATATTCATTAAAAAATCCTTTCTATATTTTGTATATACTAATTCAGTTTATATAATAACCTTTTTTCAAAAAAATAGAAACATTTTTTTATTTTTTCCTTTTATATTTTATTCTTTTGTGCTATAATATTTTTGGTCCATTGTTTTAGATATGTGTCTCTCTTTTAGATTCTTACCTGTTAAATTTTAAGACCATAACAAAATAAGTTAACCAAAAAATTATAATTGTAATATTACTTAGGAGGTTTTTAATTTGGCAAACTCAAAATCAGCTAAAAAGAGAGTATTAATTAACGAAAGAAACAGAGAAAGAAATCAAGCAGTAAAATCTAGAGTTAAAACTATGGTTAAAAAAGTTTTAACTGCAGTAGCTACTGGAGAAGTTGAAGCTTCTAACGCAGCATTAATGGTAGCTTACAAAGAACTAGACAAAGCAGTTACTAAAGGTGTTATGAAGAAAAACACAGCTTCTAGAAAAAAATCTAGATTAGCAGCTAAAGTTAACGCTTTATAATTTTACTGAAAGAACTTTTAAGAGTTTCTTATCAGAAATTAAAACAAGAAAATTAAAGAAGAATACCGAATTTTTATTCGGTTTTTTTCTTTTTTTGGAGAAAATTTTTTAAGAGTAATAAAAAGTAATCATAAAAGTATAAAAAATAAACCAAAAATAAATTTTTTCTATGTTTGTTTTGATTTTTTACACTATATAGTGTATTATCATAGTAATAATAATAAAATTCTGCTCATTTACAGGAGGAAACTATGATAAAAAGAGAATTTATAGCATTCTATAAGAAACACAACAACATGAAGAGAACTGAAGAGGCAAGAAAAGAAGTAGAAAGATTTATTGAAACATTTTGTGAAGCCTTGAAACAAGATCCTGAACTTCTTATAAGAGGTGTGGGAAGTTTTCGTGTTAAAAAGACAAAATCTATAACAGTTGTAGATCCTAGGGATATCAGCCAGAAAATACAAACTGTTCCAAGGAAATATCTTAAATTTAAAGCAAGCCCTGAACTTGAAAAAGAACTTTGTGATATAGATTAAAAATAAAAATAAATATAAAATTATCGAGATTAAAAATATCTGCGTAATTTATGCAGCGAATTCATCGTAAAAAACGATAT
>UQOH01000003.1 GCA_900542625.1 uncultured Fusobacterium sp. | reverse complement strand
TCTGCTCTTAATCAGCAGCTTCTAAAACTTGAAAAAGAACTTGGTGCACAGCTTTTTCATCGTTCCAGAACAGACTGGCATTTAACAGAGGTTGGTGAAATATATATAGAAAATGCAAAAAGAATTTTGGATATTCAAAAAGACACATATAATAAAATATATGATTGTATAGAAAGCCATAAAAGAAAACTTACAATAGGACTGACAGCAGGAAGAGGGATTGAACTTTTTACTTCTATTTTTAAAGAGTTTCAGGAACTTCATCCTAATGTTATTGTTGAGCCCATTGAGATGTCTGTATATAACCAGCAGGAAAAAATTGATAAAAATGAACTTGATATTGGTTTTATGACTCTTTCAACTTCTCAAAGAACAAAAGACAACTACATAGTTCTGTATTCTGAAGAAATGGTACTTATCACTTCTAAAAAACACCCTCTTGTAAAAACACATAACCCCAAAGAGCCTGTTGATTTAAACACTTTAAAAAAAGAGCCTTTTGTCTTTATGAATAAAAAATCAACAAACAGAGATGTTATTGACCAGATTTTCAAAGATGCCGGATTTGAACCAAATATTTTGTTTGAAACAACATATACAAGCAGTATCGTAAGAGCTGTTGAATATGATTTGTGCTGTGCTGTTGTTCCTCAATATTATACAAAACAGGAAAACAGTGATCTGGCACACTTCAGAATAAAAGGTTTTCCTTCATGGGACGTTGCTGTAAGCTATAAAAAAGGAAGCTATCTTTCTAAGCCTGCCAAAACTTTTATTGAACTTGCGAGAAAGTTTTGGGAAAATAAAAAATAAGTTTTTTCTTTCTTTTTTACAACTGAAAGTTTCATATTTTAATAAAAATTTTATATTTTTCTGCTTTACAAATGTTAGTTTTGATATTATACTCCATATAATAAAAGTTATTTTATTATGATTACATTCAGTACGTTATGGAGGAAAAAATTATGGAATATCAAAAATTCGATACATCATATGTGATAAGATTAGATAAAGATGAAAAAGTTATGGAAAAATTAAAAGAGGTTTGTGAAAAGGAAAATATTAAATTAGGAAGTATTTCAGGATTTGGTTCAATAGACAGAGTTTCACTTGCTATATTTCATGCTCCTGAAAAAATTTATGAAAAAATAAATACAATAAACCCTATGCAGATAGTTTCTTTAATAGGAAACGTTACTACAAAAGAGGGTAAACCATACCTTCACTGCCATATGAGTTTATGTGACAATAACAATGTAATGTATGGAGGACACCTTGATGAATGCCGTGTTTCTTCAACAGCAGAATTTATTATTCATGCAATAGACGGAGTTGTTGAAAGAAAATTTGACAGAAACACAGGATTAAACCTTTTTGAATTTGTAAAATAAAAAAGGAGGGCAATGCCCTCTTTTTTATTTAAGAAGTGTAAAGATAAATTCTGAACCTTCTCCTTCGTGGGAAGATACTTCTATTTTTCCTCCGCACATCTCTACTGTCTCTTTTACTATTGAAAGCCCAAGCCCTGTTCCTGCAACATTGCTTGTTCTTGCCTTATCTACCCTGTAAAATCTCTCAAAAATATTTTCTTTTTCCATTTCAGGCACTCCAATTCCATTATCTTTAACTGAAATTTTATACCTGTCCTCTTCCTCTTTTATTGTCACTTCTATATGAGGAGGTTTATTATTATTGTAGATTATTCCATTTTCAATAAGGTTTTTTAATACTGTTGCTGTTTTTTCAAAGTCTATATTCATATAGTTATTTTCATCAGCAATATCAAGTTTATACTCAAGTTCTGCTCCGGATTTCTTTAATTTCCCGTTAAGAGTTTTTTCAACTTCATCTTTTAATCTCTCAAAAGGCACAGGAGCAAGATTTACTATTTTAGAACTTTCTATTTTTGATATATTTAAAAAGTCCATTGTAATATTTTCTAGTTTTTCCACATTGCTTCTGATTACTTCAAGGAAATTTTTCTGCAGTTCAGGCGGTGCATCTTCAAGAGCAATCAGATATCCTTTAATATTAGTTAAAGGTGTTTTAAGCTCATGACTTACATTTGCTATGAAGTTTTTCTGTACTTCTCCCAGCTCTCTGCTTCTTGTAATATCTTTTATTGTTATTAAAAATTCTTTTTTAAACTCAAGATATTTCACAGTTACAAGAAGATATTTTTTCAGTTTTGAAATAAATATTTCCTCTTTTACATTCTCTTTGTTTTTCATTCCTTTGCTGATAACATTAATAATCTCTATATATTTCACTTTTTTATACAATGAGTCCACTTTTCCTGCTATATATAAATAACCAAGTGCATTATTTTTCATTTTTATCTGAGATTCTTCATCAACAAGAATTATTGATAAATCAACAGCTGAAATTACCCTTTTCAGTCTTGTTTTTTCCTCGTTAAGTCTTTTTATATTTTTCAGATTTTCTTTCTGCCAATCCCTTACAACTTTCCAGAACTTAACAAGCCATACATCACCTTTAGAGTAGATTGTTTTTATTTCATCTCCGCTTTCAAGAGCCTCTCTCATGCTTTCTATTTTCTTAAACAGATCCCTCTTCAAGTAATTTTTATAGCATATATAAATTGCTATATTTAACATTATAAAGAAGAATATCTGAGTTATAAGAAGAGTTCTCAAATCATTTATTTCTTCATCATAATTTATAGATGTTCTTATTACTGCTTTCTCTCCATTTGGTGCTTCATATAAAAGTCCGTAGTATGCCATAGATTGTCTTAAAGTCTTGCTTTTTCTTATTGCAAACCCTTCACCGGTTTCAATAGCCTCTTTAACTTCCTCTCTGTTTTTGTGGTTTGCCATTTCATCTTCTTTAGTATATCTTTCTGAATCGTAAAGAATATTTCCGTTCAAATCTATTAAAGTAAATCTTTTCTTTACATTTCCAAACATATCCTGGAAATTTGCTTTTGTGTAGTAATCTCCAGAAAGCTGTTTTACCATTAATGCGTCCTCTTTAAGTGCTCTTCTAGCTCCTTCGCTATACAATTCTGAAATTTTGCCCATATATGTATTTACAAAAAGCACTTCTAAAACCAGGATAAAAATCAGGGCAATTATTTCTTTTCTTCTAATTTGTACCCGACCCCCTTCACTGTTTTTATATTTTCAGCGATACTTTTTACTTTTTCTCTTAATTTTGAAATATAAATATCTACTGATCTGTCCCCAGTGTAATAATTTGATTCCCATACCCTATCAAGAATTTTTTCCCTTGATAAAACTATTCCTTGATTTTTGATAAGAAGCAGAAGAAGATCAAACTCTTTTTTAGAAAGTTCTACTTCATCTTCTCCATCTTTTACAATACGTCTTTTTTCATCGATTACAACCTGTTGGAAACTGTATCTTCCTGATTTTCCCACATTTTTACCTTCAAGAAATTTTCTTGCACGAAGCACAAGTTCTCTCGGGTCAAAAGGTTTTTTCATATAATCATCTGCTCCAAGCTGTAATCCTTCCAAAACGTCCTCTATCTCTGTCTTTGCTGTGAGCATAATAATTATAGGATCTCCATATTCTGCTGACATATCCCTCACTATGCTTGTGAAATTTTTTCCGTCAAGACTTGGCAGCATGATATCAAGTACAATTAAATCAGGCTTAAAACTTTTTACAGCTTTCAGTCCCTCAAGCCCGTCTCCTGCTGTCTGCACTTCATAATTTTCTTTTTTGAAGAAATAGCTTACCAGCTGTTGTATCTCCATATCGTCTTCTACAATTAATACCCTCATAGCTCCTCCTGAATTTCTACTCTTCGTTTTCTTCTGCAGTTTCCTGCTCTCTGTGCTTTTCTCTTTCCAAAAGCTCTATTATTCTCATATTTTCACCGCTGAATGTATATATTGAACTCATTGTCAGCTGTGTTATTTTATCAGATACTCTCTCATACTTTTTATTGATAAGCAGCATTAATACTCCTGCATCAATATTTTTATTGTCCTCTTTCATCTGGTTTACAATTATTGTATCTATTTCTCCTCTTATCTCATTTATTTCCTCATCCATTCCAAGAAGGACATATGCTTTCTTTTCATCTTTTTCAATAAATGCCTCAATATATTTTTGATAGATATCATTTATTTTTGAAAGGAACTCTTCAAGAATACCGAAATCTCTTTCCATATTCCCCTCTTTCTTCTCTATCTTTCTAAGAATAACTAGAGAATCTAAAAGAAGGTCTCCCATTCTTTCAAGCATTTTGCTTGATTCAATAAATGTTATAAGAGCTCTTAAATCTCCTGCTGCAGGCTGAAATCTTGCAACAGCCATTATAGAACTTTCTTTTATTTTTACATCAAAAGCATTTATCATATCTTCAACAAGTTTTGCTTCACCATAAAGCCCTCTGTCAAAACTGTCTTTCTTAAGCATTTCCATATTTATTCTGAAAAGTCTGTCTACATTTTTGCAAAGTTCTATATAGTGTTCTGTTATCCCATTAATGCTTTCATGAAGATTTCTCATTTTATCACTCCTTAATTTATTTTATCACATTACAACTTTTTTGTTTAAATTTTATTCTATCCGAATTTTCCTGTTATATAATCTTCTGTTTTTTTCTTGTTTGGTTTTGTAAAGATAATATCTGTTTTATCAAATTCTTCAAGTTTTCCCTGATAGAAAAATCCTGTAAAATCAGATATTCTCGCTGCCTGCTGCATGTTGTGAGTTACAATAATAATTGTATAATCTTTTTGAAGTTCTCTGATAAGCTCTTCAATTTTTAAAGTTGAAATAGGGTCAAGAGCTGATGTAGGTTCGTCCATTAAAAGTATTTCAGGTTTTACTGCTATTGCTCTTGCAATACATAATCTCTGCTGCTGTCCTCCTGAAAGTCCAAGTGCAGACTGATGAAGTTTATCTTTTACTTCTTCCCAAAGTGCTACTGATTTAAGGCTGTTTATTACTATTTCATCTAAAACTTTTTTATCTTTTTCCCCATGAAGTTTTGGTCCATATACAATATTTTCATATATTGTTTTTGGGAAAGGGTTTGGTTTCTGGAATACCATTCCTACTTTTTTTCTAAGTTCTACAATATCACTGTCTGAATCGAATATATTTTTTCCGTCAAACTCAATAAGTCCCTCATACTTTACTCCGTCTATAAGGTCGTTCATTCTGTTGATTGATCTTAAAAAAGTTGATTTTCCACATCCTGACGGTCCTATAAGAGCTGTAACTTTATTCTGTTGTATTTCCACATTGATATCCTTAAGAGCCTGAAACTTATCATAATAGAAATTAAAGTTTTTGACTTTAAGTCTTACTGCATTATCCATTTATCCTCCTTCAAATACTTAATTATTATCTTTTGCTGAATCTTTTTCTTAAAAATGCTCCAAGCAGGTTGAATCCTACTGTTATTACCACAATTACTAAAACTGTTCCGTCCATTATTTTTTCAGGCATATTAGGAACCTGTGTTGCTATTACATAAAGGTGATACGGCAGAGCCATTACCTGATCCCATACTGATTCCGGAAGGAACGGCAGATAGAACGCTGCAACTGTAAACATTATCGGTGCTGTTTCTCCTGCTGCTCTTGAAATACTTAAGATTATTCCTGTAAGTATTCCAGGAAGAGCTGTTGGAAGAATTATTTTCCATATTGTCTCCCATTTAGTTGCTCCAAGAGCAAGTGACGCCTCTCTTAAATCTTTTGGTATTGCAAGAAGTGCCTCTCTTGTTGAAGTAATTATTACAGGCAGACACATTATTCCAAGAGTCAGTGCTCCTGAAAGAATTGATGAACCAAACTGTAAGAATATTACAAACAGTGACATTCCGAAAAGCCCGTAAATAATACTTGGAATACCTGCAAGGTTTACTATTGTAAGATTTATCACTCTTCTTATAATATTGTCCTTAGAATATTCAACAAGGAAAATTCCTGTCAGTATTCCAAAAGGAACTGATACTGCTATTGTTCCTATTGTAAGAAGAATACTTCCTATAATTGCAGGAAGAATTCCTCCTGCTCTCATTCCGTCTGTTGGGTTTGTTGTCAGAAACTCCCAAGATACAGAAGGAACACCTTTAAAAATTATATAAATTACAATAAGAGTTACCGGCAGTACAGACAAATAACCAACTGCTTTTATAAGAGTTTCTATTGCTTTTGCACTTTTTCCTTTTAATACACTCATTTCATACTCCTTATTTTCTCATTATCTTTCTGGATTTATTAATAAAATAATCTGCTATTGTGTTTGTTATAAAACTGATTCCGAAAAGTACAAGTCCTACTGCGAAAAGCACGTAGTAGTGTGTGCTGCCGTTTACAACTTCTCCCATCTCCGCTGCTATTGTTGCTGTCAGAGTTCTTACTGGAGATAAAATTCCTCCTCCAAGAATTGGAGCATTTCCTGTTACCATTAAAACTGTTATTGTCTCTCCGATTATTCTTCCAAATCCAAGCATTATTCCTGCAAATATTCCAGGAAAAGCAGCTGGGATAATTATTTTTACCACTGTTTCAAGCTTGTTTGCTCCCATAGCAAGTGATGCCTCTTTATATGCCGGGTCAAGTGCTCTTATTGCATCATCAGATATACTTACCATTGTCGGTATTGCCATAAAAGAAAGAAGAATTCCTCCTGTTAAGGCTGTAAGTCCTGTGCTTAAATTAAATATCTCTTTTACCGGTCCTGATAAAACATATAACCCTATATATCCAAGAACTACTGATGGAAGAGCTGACATTGTTTCTATTAAAAGCTTAAATATATCTCTTGTTTTCTTGTTTGCATATTCAGCCATATACACTGCACTCATTATGCTTATAGGCACTGAAATTGCAAGAGCCACAAAAGTTACACGGAATGTTCCTGAAAGCAGCGGAAGCAGTCCGTATTTTTCTGAAAGAGATATCCATTCTCTTCCAAAGAAAAACTTTGAAGCAGGAAAAGCTTCAAAGGCTTTTAAGCTGTTTGTTAATATAAACAAAAATATAAGAAAAACTATTACCACATTAAATCCACCAATCAGAAATATACTGTATTTCATACATTTATCTACGATTTTTCTTAGATTCATTCTTTTACCCCTTTTGTTAAAATTTATCATTCCTTTATTTTTTTCAATTTTAACTTACATGTGTTTCAGTAATATTAATTGTATGTAAAAGCAATGTAAAAAAACAGCCTGAGAAATATTATTTTATTTAAAATAACTTTCTCAGACTATCTTTTTAAAAATTATAAGAAATCTTAAAATATATAGGGTTGCTTTCTTTAGGCATATCTTTGGCTCGAAGCAAAGGTTTGGAAAAAGTAAGACTTGCTGAAAAATCATTTTTAACAAATTTTACTCCTGCTGCTGCTCCAATCATTTTATCATCATCTTCACGATAATAATCTCTTGATAAACCAAAATCCAGTCCCACAAAAGGAGAAATCATTTTTCTTTCAAAAGATAATGTATTCGATATATAAACACCTTTATCTCCTTTTACTGTATTCTCTTTAAATCCTCTTATACTTCCTGAACCGCCCATTTCAAACTTATTAGCATCAAGAAGATGATCTTTTGAATAACTTCCGTTTATATTAAAAGTATAGTTAAAATATCCATACTTTGTAGGATAAAAACTTTTATTAAAATATACATTAAAATTGTATTTTAAAAACTCTTTATCAAAAGGGAGATCCCCTTGTTCATCTCCTTTATTTCCATCTCCTCCAAACAGTGCCACTCCTTTTTCAATACTTGGCTCTGCATACAATATTCCATTTTCTACATAACGGGTCATTCTTGTTCCTGCAATAATGCTGTTATGTTTTTTGCTTGAAACATCCAGTTTTATATTATCAAAATAATTTTTAGTATCTTTCAGTTTTAAACCAAAAAACATCTCCAGTTTTGTATCTGCATTTCTAAAATAAATTTTTGAAATTTCAATGTTATGAGTATTCTCATCTTTCTGGCTTTTATAGTTTCCGTTTAAAATTCTGTCTTCTGTTTCCTCATGAGAAAAATTATAGTTTAATTTCCAACTTTTTATAGGTACAGAATAATTTATGCCGTATGATCTTTCTTTATGATTTTTTCTTTCTTTTGTTATTCTTTCTTTCAAATTTAATGATAAAATATCTCCAGGCAGAATAATATTATCTCTGGTTGCGCCAAGATACGCATTCTCTCTTCCATAGTCTTTATAATTATCATTATCCAGCATAATATAGCCTTCAAACTGTTTCTCTCTTTGAGTTTGTATTATTATATTATAGCAGTCCTGAATTTCAGAGGGTACAACAGCTATTTTAGGCTCACTTAAATTTGTTTTTAAATTTTCCACAAACTGATCTATTTTATGCATATCCAATATCTCTTTCTCTTTGAATGTAAGAGCCTGAAAATAGTTTTTATCACTTATAATTTTGTTAATATAGACCTTATTTACGTTTAATATTAATATATCTTTATTTATACTTTCTAAATCCACACTGATAGAGGATATTATATTACCGTTTTTAGAATAAAGATCCTTGATATTTTTCAGCAGAAAATTTAAATCAATGTTGTTCATCTGTCTGTTTTTATAAGACTGCAGCAAAGCTTTTATTTCTTTCGGCGGATGATTATCATTTTTTATATAAATGTCAGAATATTCGTATCCCAAGCAGTAACTGCTCAGGATACAGAATAATAACATAAATTTTATAAAATTTATTTTCAAAAATTTCTCCTTTTTATCTTTTCTAAAAATTATTTTTCAGAAATTTTATTATCTTTATTCTGGTTAAAAACAGATATTATTTTATCAATTTTTTCTTTTGTGATTAAATCGTTGACCGGTTTAAGATCTATCACAGTTTTTCCATCTTTTATATATTTGATTTCATCTGTATTCAGTGCAAAATCAGGTTTTTCTCCATTTATTTTTACTGAACCTTTAATTTTTCCTCCTGCTGCCATTTCTTTGCTTTCTGTTTTATTAGTGTCTACATTAGTTTTTGAATCTCCTGCAGCAAAAGAATAACCTGCATTTCCTCCTACTGTTCCATCTGCTGCTATCAAGTGATTGCTTGAAACTCCTAAATCCAATCCTGCATTAATTCCAGCCTCTCTTTTGTCTTTATAATGTGATTCTGTTTTATCATCTTTTTGTACAGCTGCTGCATCAATAGAAATTTTTTCTGCAGTAATATTTGAGTTTAGACTTTCTTTTTTAAGATCAGTTCCTCCTGCATAATTTCCTGCAATAACTGCTCCGGCTTTTACTGCTGCTCCATCAACTGCATTAATACCTATATTTTCTTTAACAGCAAACTTAGTATTAAATCCATTTTCTTCTTTATGCTCTGTTTTTTCTCCTGCCTCAAGATGAACAGTTCCCGGTGTCTGTATCTTAACTTCTTTTCCCTGAATATCAGTATTTTTTAAAGTAACATCTCCTTCCCCTGCTCCTATATTAATATTACCTCCAGCCTTTAGAGAAGATCCTGTTGTTTCAGATATTTTAGAAGTTGTATTTTTATAATCAACATCCAGACTTTGATCTGCATTTATTCCTAAAACATCTTCTTTTATCAATGCTGGTCCTTTTTCAACCATATCTTTTACAGCATCTATTGTATCTTTCACAACAGAAGCAGCTTGTTCTGTATCTCCTGTTTCTATTAAATCTTTTATTTTTACACCGTCATTTACCATACCGTTAACTTTATTAACCAATCCATCAGAAGCATTAACATCTGCACTTAAAACTATATCTGCTTTATTCTCTATATTTTTAACTATATCCTCTTTTGTAGTTGTTTCTATTTTTTTACCTGCTGCATTTATATCTTTTTTTGCTTCTATATCTGTATTTCCAAGATCTGTAACTCCATTAGATTTAATATTTACATCTCCCTCTGCAGCAATGATTTTACTGTTTTCATATTTTTTAATATTTTTTTCATTTGAATCTACTTTTACTTCTGCATACACTTTTCCTTTTGCATGAGCATCTTTCCATTCATTGTTATCTTCTAAAAGTCCATCAATTCCTGAAGTTTTTCCCTCTGCTGTATTATCAATAGTATTTGCTTTTCCTGTCGCTCCCATACCAGCAAATCCTACACTTCCCTCTGCTCCAACTCCTACAGCTGTATCTGTTGTCTTTTTAACTTCTGTGCTGGCTGCCGCATCATTTATATTGTCTCCTCCGGCTGTAATATCCACGCTTCCACCTTTAATGTTCACAGATTGTTTGTGAATATCTTTGTCTGCATGTATATCTACTGTTTTTCCTCCTTCAATTACAGTTGAATTTACATCTTTTTTATCCAATGATTCAGTATGGCTTAAAATAGATCCGCTTCCCCATTGTAAGTTTGACATTTCTTCTTTCTTAGAATCTAAAGCTGACATTAGTTTTACATCCTCTTCTGCCTGTAAAATATTGTCTTTTCCTGCTTTTATTGTACTTGAAGTAACTTCTATATTCTTAGATTTAATATTAATATTTCCTTCTGTTTTTAATTCACTTCCAACTATATTAAGCTCTTCTTTTGAAGATTTGTTTATAGTTACCAGCTTATAAATTCCTTTTTCATTTTTTCCTCTTCCGTCTAAAAATGAATTTTTATAATTAAGATTATTTGTATTTTTTATATTAACATTTCCTTTTGAATTTATCTGAATAAGGCTGTCTTTATCTTTTCCGGAAATTAAAGACCCTGTAATATCTACATCATTTTCAGCAGAAATTAAAACTTTATCCCCTGTTATTTGAGAAGCTATTGATGTAACATCTGTCTGCAGTTCTTTTGTATATTTATGGTCTTTTAATATTACACCTTCTCCCTCTTTCAGTTCTGCATTATATTTTGTATTAATTTTACTGATATCCTTTACATTTAATTTTCCTGTATCTACTTTAATTATTCCCGCTTTATCTGTATTTATATCAGCACCATAAAGAGATAGCTCTTTTGATTTCATTTGAACAATCTGTTTTCCATCTACTTTTGCTTTTTTTGCAAGAACATGGTTTCCATCTTTGTCATATCCAAGCTGTGAAACAAGATTTATTTTTTCTCCTTCAAGAAGAACTTTGTCTCCTTTTACAGCTGCTCCTTCTATAGCTAAATCATTTTTAGATTTCATTATTAAATTTTCATTTGCTGTAATATCTACATTGGCATTATTTATATTATCTGCCTCCATAAAAATATTACCTGCTTTCATATTTGAATTTTCCTGTTCATCAAGTGTTGTCTGTATGCTCTCTACATCTGTTCCGGCAACTTTAAATATCTCTTTTCTGTTTACTGCTTTTCTATTTCCAAGATCTATATTTTTTCCGGAAATTTTAATATTTTCTCCTGCCTGAATAGAGTAATTTCCTCCATAGAAATTTATTGTACTGTCTTTGTTCCATTCATTTTCAGGTTTTATTGTTTCTCTTGATTTCCAGTCTGCTCCCAGTAATCCTGTCAGAAGTTTATCTACATTAGGATCTTTTATTTGTTTCAAAGCTGTATAGTATTCTTTGTTTTTACTGTCTGTCATTAATTTCAAAGCATCCAGCAGATTTCCATCTTTCAATGAAAAATTTCCATTAAAGTAAGCATTATCAACCAGACTTCTATGTTCCCAACGAAGATCTACATTAATTTTTGATAAAATATCTTCAAGCTTTATTTCTTCTGAAAGAGATTTTGTTTTAAAGTCACCTTTAACTTTAATATCTTTTCCAGCTTTTATATCACCTGATAAATTTTCAAAAGAACCGTCTTTTATATTATTATTAACCTCAACATTTCTTCCTGCTTCAATAACTGCCTTTGATAAAGTTAAACCATTTTCTAAATTGATTCCATCTTTAATATTAATATAAAAGTCGTAATATATGATCCCTCTGTTTCTATCTAAAAAATTCTCATCCTTTCCTGCTCCTTCTATACTTACATGCCCTTCCAGTCTCGATAAGTTTCTGACAAGGGGAGCATCTAATTTCACATCTTCTTCTGCCTTAATTTTTCCTGTGTTGTCAATCCCTGTTTCTGAAGATATTTTAATATTTTTTGCTTTTATATCAGAATTTACAACTTTCCCTTTTGAAGATATTTCAGCTGCATTTTTTGCCTCAATTCCTCCAAAATATTCTATTTTTTCATTATCATTTGAAGATAAGATGAAAATATTATTTCCATACATAGCTCCGTATTCCGAACCTGAAACAGCTGTTTTATTAACAATTCCATCAGCAGCTTTTAATGTGTTTACTTTAACATTTCCATTTTCCAAAAGTGCTTCATTAGCTCCTGCTATAATATTGATATTTGTTTTTGTATTTTCTGCCCAGTTAATTTTTCCATTTATCTCTGCTCTTCTTGAAATAACATTTAAATAATCTGAATCTGTCTGTAAACCTTTTTCTTTTATTGATACAGCTGAGTTATTTTTAGATGTATCAAAATAAATTTTCTTATTATCCAGCTGTACTTTACCTGTTGACAATGTTAAAGCAGATGTATTTATAAACTTTGCTCCATTTACATTTATTCCATTTTCATTTACAATAACAAGATCTGCTTTTTTTCCAAAAACTTCAAGTCCTCCATTAAGATCGGAAGCTGAATTTCCATGCACTTCATTTAATATAACAGAAGCAGAATCTGTTAAATTAGGATTTGCTTTTACGTCTCCTCCTGTAACTGATGTTCCATCTTTCTGACTGTTGTTAAAAATTACATTATTGTCGTCTCCAACATTAAAGCTGTCATATTTGTTATGAGAAATTCCATTTCGAGGGTCATTAATATTAATAACATCTGTCCCATTTGAACTGGAACTCATTGTAGGTCCTGAGTGAGACGGGGTTATTCTGTTTCTTAAATCTCTTGCTTCTGCTGTTTGATTCAGACCTCCTGTTATCAGAAATGATACAACCAAAGCTGTTGTTACTCCTATTTTCTGTTTCAGGCATCGTTTCAGCATTTTTTCTGCAAATTTAAAATTTTCCATGTATAGTCTCCTTCTTATCTTTTTTTATATCAATTTTAATTGACAGCAAATAATTAAGTGAAGTTAATCTCTGCATTTTCTCCCTATACAAAATAATCAAATAGTATTAAAGTCTTTTTTTAAATAAAAAAAATTTAAACTAAATAAAAAATATATGCCCCTAACCTTTATGTTTATTTTTTCAATAAATAGCAGAATAATTATACCATTTTATTTATTTCTGTACAATATTTTTAGAGAAAAAATTTAAAGAAAAAAAGAAACGGCACATTACATGCCGTTTCCTTTTATAAATTTGAAAAAGTGAGTTTTAAAAACTTTATTATTTAGAAAGGTTGTAGAAAACATCTAGCCCTTTATATTGAGCCATATCTCCTAACTCTTCTTCTATTCTTAATAATTGGTTGTATTTAGCCATTCTGTCTGTTCTTGATGTAGAACCAGTTTTGATTTGTCCTGCGTTTGTTGCAACAGCTATGTCAGCTATTGTAGCATCTTCAGTTTCTCCAGATCTATGAGAAACAACTGCAGTCATTCCTGCTCTCTTAGCCATTTCGATAGCATCTAAAGTTTCAGTTAATGAACCGATTTGGTTAAGTTTTATAAGGATTGAGTTTCCAGCTTTTAATTCAATTCCTTTTTTAAGTCTTTCAGTGTTAGTTACGAATAAGTCGTCTCCAACAAGTTGAACTTTATCTCCTAATCTCTTAGTTAATAATTGCCAACCTGCCCAGTCGTCTTCTCCTAATCCATCTTCGATTGATTTGATTGGATATTTTTCTACAAGTCCTGCATACCATTCAACCATTTCTTCAGAAGTTCTTGTAACTCCTCCTTCTCTTTCAAAGTGGTATTGGAATTTTCCGTCTACTTCTTTACAGAATTCACTTGATGCAGCGTCCATTGCGAAAGTGATATCTTTTCCAGGCTCATATCCTGCTTTTTTGATAGCTTCAACCATAAGGTCTAAAGCTCCTTCTGTTCCGTTTATTTTAGCTGGAGCATATCCACCTTCGTTTCCTACGTTAGTAGAATCTCCGTTTGCTTTTAATAATTTTCCTAAGTGGTGGAATACTTCGCATCCCATTCTCATAGCTTCCATGAAGTTAGCAGCTCCAACTGGCTGAATCATGAACTCTTGAACGTCAACTGCAGAGTCAGCGTGAGATCCTCCGTTAAGAATGTTCATCATAGGTAAAGGTAACTCAGTTGTGTTAACTCCTCCTAAGTATTTGTATAATGGCATTCCTAAAGCTTCAGCTGCTGCTTTTGCAACTGCAAGAGAAACACCTAGTATAGCGTTTGCTCCTAATCTTGCTTTGTTTGGAGTTCCGTCTAAAGCGATCATTGTTTTGTCTATTCTTACTTGGTTTAAAGCGTCCATTCCTAAAATAGCTTCTTTAATTTCAGTGTTAACATTGTTAACTGCTGTTAAAACACCTTTTCCTAAGTATCTTGATTTATCGTTATCTCTTAATTCTACTGCTTCATAAGCTCCAGTAGATGCTCCAGATGGAACAGCTGCTCTTCCTTTTGCTCCACACTCTAACACTACATCTACTTCAACAGTAGGATTTCCTCTTGAGTCAAGTATTTCTCTAGCTACTACATCAATAATTCTTGTCATTGCCTTTTTCCTCCTATTTTGCTGTAAAATTACAGCTGATTTATATTTTTTAATAAATATTTTTAATCAATTTATATTGTACCCTATTTTACAATTTTGTTCCAATTCTTTTTTTATATTATTCTTATTTTATTTTGATAACTTTCATTGTATTAGTTGTTCCTTGAACATATACCTGCTCTCCACAAGTTACTACAATGATATCTCCAGATTTTACTAATCCTGATTTTATAGCTTCATCCTCAGCCTGTTTGAAGAATCTGTCTAATGTTGCAGGTTTAGCAGCAGCTACTGATAAAACACCTCTGCTTAATAATAATTGGTTAGCAGTTGTTTCAGAGTTTGTTAAAGCTAATATTCTTGCTGTTGGGAAGTATTTTCTTAAACTTTTTGCAGCTCTTCCTGTTCCAGTTCCAACAACTATTAATTTTGCCTCTAATGCTTCAGATACATCAACAGTTCCTTTTGCAACTGCCTCAGTTATTGTCTGCTCTTCTTCAGATTCAAAATCAACATTTGTATAGATTAATGGGTCTGTTTTCTCAGCTATTCTTGACATTACTTTAACAGCTTCAACTGGATATTTACCTTTTGCTGTTTCTCCAGAAAGCATTACTGCGTCTGTACCGTCAATAATTGCATTTGCAACGTCGTTTGCTTCTGCTCTTGTTGGTCTAGGGTTTTTAATCATTGAATCAAGCATTTGTGTTGCAGTGATAACTGGTTTTCCAGCTGCATTACATTTTTCTATCATCATTTTTTGAGCAAATGGAACTTCTTCAACTGGAATTTCTACTCCAAGGTCTCCTCTTGCTACCATTACACCATCTGTAACTTCAAGAATTTTATCAAAGTTGCTTAATCCTTCTTGGTTTTCTATTTTAGAAATTATTTTTATGCTTTCTCCACCGTTTTCGTTTAATACTTGTCTTACTGCTAAAACGTCTTCCGGTTTTCTGATGAATGATGCAGCAACAAAGTCTATTCCCTGCTCACAACCAAATTTAAGGTCGCTTATATCTTTTTCAGCAAGAGCTGGAAGATTTACAGAAACACCTGGAAGGTTGATTCCTTTATTTTCTCCTAAATCTCCGTTGTTTTTAACAATACATTTTACTTCTTTGTCAGTAACTTCTTTAACTTCCATTTCAATTAATCCGTCATCTACAAGAACTGTATCTCCTGCTTTTAAGTCTGATACAAATCCTTCATAAGTTACTGCAACTATTTTATTGTTTCCTACTACTGTTCTGTCAATAGTAAATGTGAACTCTTGTCCAGCTACTAAAGAAACATCGTTTCCGCCTTCTAATTTAATAGTTCTGATTTCTGGTCCTTTTGTATCAAGAAGGATAGCAGCTCTCATACCAGTTTCAGAAATTACTTCTCTTAAGTTTTCTATTCTTCTTCCATGCTCTTCATAATCTCCATGAGAGAAGTTTAATCTCATTACATTCATTCCAGCCTCAAGAAGTTGTTTTAAAACCTCTTTAGATTCAGTTTTAGGCCCTATTGTACAAACAATCTTAGTCTTTTTCACAAAAATCACCTCAATAATTTATTTTAAATCTTTTACACAACAATTTTTTTAACACAACAATATAGAATTTAATTATATATTTCTTTTTCTCACTGTTTAAATTTTAAACAATAAAACGAATATTGTCAATTTTTATCATGAACATTTTTTTATCTTTTTTGGCTATATTCTTGAACAATTATTGCACATTTTTAAATATTCCTATTTTCTTTTGATTTTTATTATATTTCCTATATAATAGTTGACGGTTTTTTAATCATTTTTGTTTTAAAGTTTTTTAAAACAAAAAAAAGATAACACAGCATAAACCGTGTTATCTTTTTTATATTATAAAAATCCTTTATATTCCTTCATTACAAGGTGAGCATCTATTTGTTGAACTGTATCCAGAGCAACCCCTACAACGATTATTATTCCTGTTCCACCAAAGAAAACCGGAAGTCCTAATGATGTAAATATTATTATTGGAAGTATACAGATAGCTGCAAGGAAGATTGCTCCTCCCCAAGTTATTCTTGTAACTACTCCCTCTAAATACTCAACTGTTTCTATTCCAGGTCTTATACCAGGAATTGTTCCTCCGCCTTGTTTCAGATTATCTGCTACTTTTTCAGGGTCAAACATAATTGATGTATAGAAAAATGAAAAGAAGATAATTATAATAGCATAAAGCACCATGTAAACAGGATGCTTACTGTCAAAGAATAAAACTAAATAATCTCTGAATGGGAATGTTGGCGGTAATGATCTGATTAATAATGATGGTATCATCATCATAACAGATGCAAAGATTACCGGCATTACCCCAGAAGTATTAAGTTTTAAAGGGATATAAGAGTTTGAAGCCATTCCGCCTCTTCCTCCAAATCCTTTTCCAACATAATGTACTGGAATTTTTCTTTGACCCAGCTGGAATAAAACTATTCCTGCTACAACTATAACAGCTGCTACTGCAACTGCTATAAATATTGGTATTAAAAATTTACTGTCTTTCATTGTTTGTATTGTTTGAACAACATTGGCAGGTCCTCTTGAAATAACGTTTAAGAATATTAAAAGAGAAACTCCATTTCCTATACCATTAACTGATATTTGTTCTCCAACCCACATAAGGAACACTGTTCCTGCTGTAAGTATTGTAATAGTAACAAGCATGAATCTTATTCCAGGCTCAATTACTAAACCAGAAGAAGTAAGCCATACACAGACTCCAATACCCTGCATAACTGCAATTAGTATTGTCACGTATCTTGTCCATTGGTTAATCTTAGCTCTTCCTGATTCTCCCTCTTTTTGAATTTCATCAATCTTAGGAATAATAACAGCAAGAAGACTGAACACAATTGACGCATTGATATATGGAACAATACCTAATGCAAATATTGATATTCTCTGGAAGGCTCCTCCTGAAAACATATTGATAAATCCTAATAGGTCATTTTGAGCTGTCATTGCTGACAGTCTCTCAATGTCTATTCCCGGAGCAGGGATATAAGTCCCCACTCTAGCTACTAGGAACATTAACAAGGTAAAAACGATTCTAGCTTTTAATTCAGGAATTTTCATAATTCCTCTTAATTTAGCATTAAAGCTTTCCATTAAAGTCAAAGTTTTTCACCTCGCTTATAATCAATAAGAATTATTTATTGTTTTTAGCTACATCAGCAAAAGTCTTAACTTCAATGATTTCTACTGAACCACCTTTTTCTTCAATTGCTTTTTGAGCGCTCTTAGAAACTTTGTGAGCTTCTACTGAAATTTTCTTTTCTAAATTTCCATTTCCAAGAACTTTTAATCCGTCTAGTAATTTGCTTACTAATCCAGTTTCTAATAAAAGTTCAGGAGTAACAACTGTACCTTCTTCAAATCTGTTTAATACGTCTAAATTAATAATAGCGTATTCTTTCTTGAATGGATAGTTGCTGAATCCTCTTTTTGGAGTTCTTCTGATTATAGGCATTTGTCCACCTTCAAAACCAGGTTTAGTTCCTCCACCTGCTCTTGATTTTTGTCCATTGCTTCCTTTACCAGAAGTTTTTCCTAATCCAGAAGATTCTCCTCTTCCAACTCTTTTTCTAGCTTTTCTTGGTACAGAAGGTTTTAATTCATTTAATTCCATGTTCTTATTGCACCTCCTCTACTTCAAGTAAATAAGAAACTTGAGCGATTTTTCCCATTAATTCTGGAGTTACTTCGTGTTCTACCACGCTATTCATCTTCTTAAGCCCTAGCGACTTTACAGTAGCTATATGGTTAGGCTTTCTTCCGATTATACTTTTTGCAAGTTTTATTCTAACCTTTGCCATTTCTTTCAAACCTCCTAGCTTAAGATTTCCTTAACAGTTTTTCCTCTTAATTCTGCTACTTGTTCTGCAGTTCTTAATCCTCTTAAGCCCTCAATTGTAGCTCTTGCAACATTATGTTTGTTTTTAGATCCTTTAATTTTTGTAAGAATGTTGTGTACTCCTACTAATTCAAGGATTTCTCTACATGAAGATCCAGATATTACTCCAGTTCCTTCGTATGCAGGTGCCATCCATATAGATGTTGCTCCCCATTTACCAACAGTTTCGTGTGGAATAGTTCTTCCTTTAAGAGAAACATCGATCATGTTTTTCTTAGCAGCAGCAACAGCTTTTCTGATTGCATCAGGAACACCATTAGCTTTTCCTAAACCGATTCCAACTTTTCCTTCTTTATTTCCAACAGCAGCTAAAACAGAAAAAGATATAGTTCTTCCTCCTTTAGTTGTCTTAGATACTCTAGAAATTTTTAATAATTTTTCTGCAAATTCTTTTTCTTCTCTATCCATTAACTTAGACAAGTGAACTTCCTCCTCTCTAAAGAAATTAGAAGCTTAACCCGTTTTCTCTTGCAGCTTCTGCAAGAGCGGCTACTCTTCCTGTATAAATGTATCCAGATCTGTCGAATACGACATCTTTTATCTCTTTTGCTACAGCTCTTTCTGCTAATAATTTTCCAACTAATTTAGCAGCTTCTACATTTCCACCGTTTGCAATTTGACCTTTTAGTTCTTTATCAATTGTTGAAGCAGAAACTAAAGTTACTCCGTTAACGTCATCTATTAATTGGGCAAACATGTTAGTGTTTGATCTATATATAGAAAGTCTTGGTCTTTCAGCTGTACCAGAAATTTTAGTTCTGATTGATAAGTGTTTTCTATCTCTAACAGCTTGTCTATTTACCTTTTTAAACAACTCACTTACCTCCTTTTTGAGCTATATCCTACGATTTTTTACCTTCTTTTCTTCTTATTACTTCATCAGAGTACTTAACTCCTTTTCCTTTATAAGGCTCTGGAGCTCTCTTAGATCTGATGATTGCAGCTACTTGACCAACAACGTCTTTTTCAATTCCTTCAACGATTATTGTAGTATTTTTTTCTACTGCAAAAGTAATGTTAGGAACTTCGTCGATGATAACTGGATGAGAATATCCTAAAGCTAATTCTAATCCTTTTCCTTTTACTGCTGCTCTGTATCCAACCCCTACAAGGTTAAGAACTTTTTTGAACCCTTCGCTTACTCCAACAACCATGTTGTGGATAAGTGCTCTTGTAGTTCCGTGTAATGCTCTCATTTCTATTGAATCATCTGGTCTAGTAACTACTACATGACCATCTTCTAAAGCTATTGTTAAATTTTTGTTAAACTCTTTTGTTAAAGTACCTTTAGGTCCTTTTACAGTAACAACATGGTTGTCAACTGTAACAGTAACCCCAGCAGGTACCACTATAGGTTTCTTACCTATTCTTGACATTTAATGGACACCTCCTAGTTATTTTACCATACGAATGCAAGGATTTCTCCACCTACATTTTCAGTTCTTGCTACTCTATCTGTAACAATTCCTTTTGATGTAGATACGATAGCAATCCCAAGACCTGAAAGTACTCTTGGTAATTCGTCTACTGGTGCGTAAACTCTTCTACCTGGTTTAGATATTCTCTTTAATCCTTTGATTACTCTTTCTTTTCCTGCATATTTTAAGTAAACTCTTATATTTTTTACATTACCATCAGTTATAACTTTGTAGTTAGCGATATAACCTTCATCTTTTAAAATCTTAGCTATTGTAAGTTTTAAGTTAGAATAAGGAACATCAACTTTCTCATGCATAACTGCGTTAGCGTTTCTGATTCTTGTCAACATATCTGCAATTGGATCTGTTAAAAACATTTACTATAATCCTCCTTCCATATCAATAAAACGTGCTTTCTACCAAGATGATTTTTTAACACCTGGGATAACTCCAGCTCCTGCTAATTGTCTGAATTTTACTCTAGACATTCCGAATTCTCTCATGAATCCTCTTGGTCTTCCGTCTAATTGACATCTATTTCTTTTTCTTACTGGTGATGAGTTTGCAGGAAGTTTAGTTAATTCAAACATAGCTTCTTGATCTCCCTCAAGCACTCTTTTCTTTAATTCAGCTCTTTTAGCCGCATATTTATCACAAAGTTCCGCTCTTTTTACATCTCTAGCGATCATTGACTTTTTAGCCATTAATTCTCCTCCTCACTATTACTTTTTAAAAGGCATTCCGAAAGCCTTAAGTAAAGCTTTTCCTTCTTCATCAGTTCTAGCAGAAGACACTATTGTGATAGACATACCTTGTAGTTTATCTACTTTATCGAACTCGATTTCAGGAAAAACTAATTGATCTCTTAATCCTAAAGAGTAGTTTCCTCTTCCGTCAAATGAATTTGATGGAACTCCTTCAAAGTCTCTTACTCTTGGAAGAACTACATTTACTAATCTATCTAGAAAGTCATACATTCTTTCTTTTCTTAAAGTAACTTTTGCCCCTATTGGCATGTTTTCTCTTAATTTAAATCCTGCTTCTGACTTTTTAGCTTTTCTTACTAATGGTTTTTGTCCAGTGATGATTCCTAAATCGTTCATCGCCGCATCTATTAATTTTACGTTTTGAGTAGCTTCTCCAACTCCCATATTAACGATAATTTTTTCTAATGTTGGACATTCCATGATGTTTTTAAGATCTAATTCTTTCATTAGATTTTCTCTTATAACTTCATCAAATAATTTATGATATCTTGAAACGTATTTAGACACTTACGTTATCCTCCCTTCTTATAGAACTTCTCCAGACACTTTTGAGTATCTAACTTTTTTCCCGTCAACTACTTTATATCCAACTCTAGTTGGTTTTCCAGCTTTCGCATCAAATAACATTACTTTTGATGAGAAGATTGGAGCAGGTTTAGTTACAACTCCACCTTGTGGGTTTGTCTGAGATGGTTTCATGTTTTTAGTAACTACATTTACATCCTCTACAACGATTTTTCCTTTTTTAGGGAAAACTTTTAAAACTTTACCAGTTTTACCTTTATCTTTACCAGAAATTACATATACTGTATCACCTGTTTTCACGTGTAGTGAATCAGGAACAAATTTAATTTTAGGTTTAGCCACTGTTCAGCCTCCTCTCTTAGATTACTTCTGGAGCAAGAGAAACTATTTTCATAAAGTTTTTAGCTCTTAGCTCTCTAGCAACAGGTCCGAATATTCTTGTTGCTTTAGGTTCATTATTGTTATTAATTATAACACCAGCGTTATCATCAAATTTTATATATGATCCGTCTTCTCTTCTTAATTCTTTTCTTGTTCTTACAATAACTGCTTTTACTACGTCACCTTTCTTAACGTTTCCACCAGGTATTGCTTCCTTTACTGAGCATACAACTATGTCACCGATTTTTCCAAATCTTTTCTTAGTTCCACCAAGAACTCTTATGATCATTAATTTTTTTGCACCTGAGTTGTCTGCAACGTTAAGGATAGTTTGTTGTTGTACCATTAAAATATCCTCCTTCCAAAATATATTGGATTTTATTTAGCTCTTTCTAATACTTCAACTAATCTCCATCTTTTATCTTTAGATAAAGGTCTAGTTTCCATTATTCTAACTCTATCTCCAACTTGAGCTACATTGTTTTCATCATGAGCCTTAAATTTTGTTGTCTTTTTAACTCTTTTTTTATAAATAGGATGTAAATCCATTGTAGCTATTGAAACAACTATAGTTTTTTCCATTTTATCAGAAACAACTATACCTTCTCTTACTTTTCTATCGTTTCTCAAGATTTTGACCTCCTCTTCTTAAGAATCATCTCTAAAATATATTATCTTTCATTTAATATTGTATTCATTCTAGCAATTTCTCTTCTAACTTCTCTGATTTTAGCAGTGTTAGCTAATTGTCCTAATGAAAGTTGAAATTTTAGGTTGAATAATTCTTCTTTAAGTTCTTTGCACTTAACTACTAAGTCTTCAGTAGACATTTCTCTTATATCCTTAGCTTTCATTATTTATCACCGCCATTCTCTCTTTTTACTATCTTACATCTGATAGGAAGTTTCATAGAAGCTTTTCTTAAAGCTGCTAAAGCTAGTTCTTCACTAACTTGAGAAACCTCGAACATTATTCTTCCAGGTTTAACTACGCAAACCCAACCTTCTACTGCCCCTTTACCTTTACCCATTCTCACTCCAGCTGGTCTAGATGTGATTGGTTTATCAGGGAATATTCTTATAAATGTTTTTCCTTCTCTTTTGAATGTTCTGTTGATACCAACTCTACAAGATTCGATTTGTCTGTTAGTAATCCATGCAGGTTCAAGAGCTTGAAGACCGTAGTCACCAAATGCTACTGTGTTACCTCTTTGAGCAGAACCTTTCATTCTTCCTCTAAACATTTTTCTATGTTTTGTTCTTTTAGGCATTAACATGATTACGCTTCCCCTCCTTCCTTCTTAGTTGGAAGTACTTCACCATTAAATATCCATACTTTAATTCCTAATGCTCCATAAGTTGTGTGAGCTGTTGCTGTTGCATAATCGATATCTGCTCTTAATGTATGTAAAGGAACTTTTCCTTCAACTACCCATTCAGCTCTAGCGATTTCTGCTCCGTTAAGTCTTCCAGAAACCATTACTTTAATTCCTTTTGCTCCAGATTTCATAGCTCTCATAACTGCTTGGTTTACTGCTCTTTTGTAAGCCACACGTCTTTCGATTCCACCAGCAATGTTTTCAGCTACTAATACTGCATCTTTGTTGAAGTTTTTAACTTCTTGAACTTTAACTAATACTTTTTTACCAGTTAAAGCTTCTAATTTTGCTCTTAACTCTTCAATTTCAGCACCTTTTCTTCCGATAACAATTCCAGCTTTAGCAGCGTGAACTATTACTACTACGTGTGAAGGTGATGTTCTTTCTATATTAACTTTAGCTATTCCAGCATGGAAATAAGTTTTCTTAACAAACTCTCTGATTTTTACATCTTCATGGAAGTACTTAGCGTATTCCTTTTTATCTGCATACCAGTTAGAGTCCCAAGATCTTGTAATTCCAAGTCTTAATCCTCTAGGGTCTACTTTTTGTCCCACAGTTTTACCTCCTTAACTAATTTCTACTTTTCAGATACTCCCACGATAACATGAGCTGTTGGTTTTCTTATGATGTCTGCTCTTCCCATTGCTCTTGGGCTTATTCTCTTAAGAGCTGGACCATCGTTTATCATGATAGTAGATATAACTAATTTTTCATCGTCTAATTTTGCGTTGTGTGTAGCATTAGCGATAGCTGATGCTAATGTTTTCTTTATAATTCTAGCTGCTTTTTTATTTGTATATTCTAAAATATCAAGAGCTTCTAGAGCTGATTTTCCTCTCACTAAGTCAGCTACTAATCTAGCTTTTCTTGGAGACATTCTCACGAATCTAGTACTTGCTTTAACTTCCACTAGTTTCTCCTCCTTCTTCTTAATTATATTTATCCTAAAATATTATTAATTCTTATTATTTTTTACCAGTTTTTGTGTGTCCATGGTAAGTTCTTGTAGGTGCAAATTCACCTAATTTGTGTCCTACCATTTGCTCAGTTACATATACAGGTATATGTTTTTTCCCGTTGTAAACTCCAAAAGTTAATCCTATGAAGTTAGGGAATATAGTTGATCTTCTTGACCAAGTCTTAATAACTGCTTTTAAGTTGTTAGCAGCTACTGCTTCTTCAACTTTTTTCATTAAGTGATGGTCGCAGAAAGGTCCTTTTCTAAGTGATCTAGCCATTGCCTATTAAACCTCCTCTCGAAATTACTTGTCGTTTCTTCTTCTTACTATAAACTTATCAGATGTTTTTCTTCCTCTTGTTTTAACACCAAGTGCTGGTTTACCCCAAGGAGTTAATGGACTCTTTCTTCCTACTGGAGCTTTACCTTCTCCTCCTCCGTGAGGGTGATCACAAGGGTTCATTGCAGATCCTCTAACATGAGGTCTTTTTCCCATAAGTCTATTTCTTCCAGCTTTTCCGATTGACACTAGGCTGTGCTCTGCGTTTCCTACTTCACCGATTGTAGCTGTACATTCTCCGTGAATTAGTCTTAATTCTCCTGATGGTAATTCAACGTGACAGTAAGTTCCTTCTTTAGCAACAAGTCTTGCTGCAGTTCCAGCAGATCTTACTAATTGTCCACCTTTTCCTCTTTGAAGTTCGATGTTGTGAATTTGTGTTCCAACAGGCATTTCTTTTAATTTAAGAGCGTTTCCAACTTTGATTTCTGCGTTAGAACCGTTCATTACAACGTCTCCTACTTTTAATCCTTTAGGTGCTAAGATATATGCTTTAGCTCCGTCAGCATAGTGTAAAAGAGCGATGTTTGCTGTTCTGTTAGGGTCGTACTCAATTGTAACAACTCTTGCAGGTATATCTAATTTGTTTCTCTTGAAATCTATGATTCTGTAAAGTCTTTTGTGACCTTTTTGTCTATTAACATTTGTTCTGTGACCATAGTTATCTCTACCATAAGCAGATTTTAAAGGTACAGTTAAAGACTTTTCAGGTCTTACCTTACTTAATTCAGGTACAACAAGTCTTGACATATGTCTTGTTCCATCACTTGTTGGTTTCATTTTCTTTATAGCCATTTGTAATAACCTCCAAATTTTCTATTAGACCTATAACTATCTTTAGCCGTGTTATTATACTTCTTTAAAGTATGAAATTGTTCCTGAAGCTAATTCAACAATTGCTTTCTTTTTAGCTTGAGTTTTGTATAATTTCATACCGTGTCTTTTTGTTACAGGTTTGATGTTTACTGTTGCAACGCTTGCAACTTTAACGTTAAATATTTCTTCTACTGCTTTTTTAATCTCTATTTTGTTAGCTTTTCTATTTACTTCAAAAGTATACTTGTTGTTGTTTCTTCTAAGTAATTCTGTTTTTTCAGTAATTAGAGGCTTTCTAATGATTTCGTAAGCTGTCATTATCCAAGCACCTCCTCAATTGTTGCTAATGCTTCTTTAGTAATGATAACTTTGTTTTGTTTTAGTAACCAGTAAATTCCTAATTCGTTTGGTTGGAATACAACTGCGTTCTCTAAGTTTCTAGCTGATAAGAATAAGTTGTAATCACCTTGCTCTGTTAAGTCGTTTACTACAAACATTTGTTTTGTGTTAGCTTCTAAAGCTTTTGTTAATGCAACTATAGTTTTAGTTTTTGGAGTTTCCATCATACCATCTAATACAACAATTTCTCCAGCAGCAACTTTTGCAGATAATGCAGATTTAAGTGCTAATACTCTTGTCTTTTTGTTTACTTTTTTCTCGTAACTTCTAGGGCTTGGTCCGAATACAACTCCTCCACCTACCATGTGTGGTGCTCTTATTGTACCTTGTCTAGCTCTACCAGTTCCTTTTTGTTTAAATGGCTTTCTTCCTCCGCCTCTAACCATAGATCTAGTCTTAGTAGATGCACTTCCTTGTCTAGCTGCAGCTAATTCTGCTACAAGAACTTCGTGTAAAACAACTTTATTAGGTTCGATACCGAATATTGCGTCGTTTACTTCAACAGTTCCAGTTTGTGCTCCTGCTAAGTTATATATGTTTAAAACCGCCATTTTTTTCCTCCTTCCGTTCTACTAACCTTATTATTTTTTTATAGCTGGTCTTACAACAAGGTAACCATTCTTAGCTCCAGGTACTGCACCTTTTATTAAGATTACGTTGTTTTCAACATCTAATTTAACTACTTTTAAGTTTTGAACTGTTACAGTAGTATTTCCATATTGTCCAGCCATTCTTAATCCTTTTAAAACTTTTCCAGGCCATGAAGATTGTCCGATAGATCCTCCAAGTCTGTGGTTTCTTGAAACCCCGTGAGACGCTCTGTTTCCACCGAAATTATGTCTTTTCATAACCCCTGATGTTCCTTTACCTTTTGAAGTTCCTGTGATATCAACGAACTCAACACCGTTTAAAACATCAACTTTAATTTCTTGTCCTAACTCATATCCTTCAACTGAGTCAACTTTTAGTTCTTTAACAAATCTTAATGGTTTAACACCAGCTTTATTAAAGATACCCATCATTGGTTTAGTAGAATTTTTTTCTTTTTTCTCATCAAAACCAAGTTGTAATGCTGTATATCCTTCTTGTTCTACAGTTTTCTTTTGTAAAACAAAGTTTGGTCCAGCTTCTACAACTGTTACTGGAACGAACTTTCCATCTTCAAAGATTTGAGTCATTCCGATTTTTTTTCCTAGAATTCCTAACATTTGTTCATAACCTCCATCAAATAATATATTGGTTGACAACTTGACCTCGTGGTTCCACGATCCTGCTTTAAAAAAAGCGTCAACTTGTATTATTCTGTAAGGATAATTTGATTTCAACCTTAATTTAAATCTTCAAATTACCCGAGAATCAGCCATTTTTGTGTTTTTTAAACTACGCTTGTTTAATTTCGATTCCAACACCAGCTGGTAAGTTAACCGCTGTTAAAGATGATATTGTTTTTTGAGTAGAGTTTTTAATTTCCACCATTCTTCTGTGAATTCTCATTTCAAACTGCTCTCTTGAATCTTTGTTAACATGTACTGATCTTAATACAGTGTATTTTTTAATCTTAGTTGGTAGTGGCATAGGTCCAGCGATTTCTGCTCCAGACTTTTCTGCTACTTCAGCTATCTTCTTTGCTGATTGATCTAGTAACATATGATCATAAGCTTTCAAGTAGATTCTTAACTTATTAGAAGCCATTTATACACCTCCTTTAATTTTTTAATTTAAAGGATATATTAACATCCTTTGTACACCTTGAGAATTATATCATAATTCCCAGTATTTGCAAAGCTTTTTTTTGATTTTTTTCAAAAATTTTTCATTTTTTTTCTGTTATAGAAAGCAAACTCTCATTTTTTCATATTTCTTACACGTTTTTTGAACTGTGATTTATTTTCGTTTTCCTTCATTATATATATGTGTGATAAAAAAATAACCCCGATACAAATTAAGTGTATCGGAGTTATTTAAAAAATTTTATTTTTTATTATTTAACTTCTTCCATTTCAATTGCTTTCTTAGGACATTTAGTTGCACAAATTCCACATCCTACGCATTTAGCTGGATCAACTTTGTGTTTTTCTTTTATAGCTCCTTCAATAGCTGATACTGGACAGTTTTTAGCACAGATTGTATATCCAACACATTTCTCTTCAACTACTTTTGCTTTTTTAGGAACTACTAAGCTGTGGATAGCTTTAGTTGGACACTTAGTTGCACATAATCCACATTGGATGCATTTAGCCGGATCAATCTTAGCAAGATTGTTTTCAACTGTGATAGCACCAACAGGACATGCTTTAGCACACATTCCACATCCGATACAAGCTGTTTTACAGTTCTTTCTAGCATCTGCACCTTTGTCTTTAGAAGAGCAAAGAACATTTACTTTCTGTGGCTGTGGAAGCATAGCAATTACAAGCTTAGGACAAGCTTTAGAACAAGCTCCGCAAGATACACATTTTTCTTCATCTATATGAGCAATTCCATCAACAATAGATATTGCACCAACAGGACATACCTTTACACAGTCCCCTTTTCCAAGACAAGCATAAGAACATGCTTTTTCTCCTGCAGCATATAAGTTCATAGCAGCACAAGTTGTGATATCTCCTCTGAAGTTATATTTTTCTGCAGCATTTTCGTGTTTTCCTTGACATAAAACTCTTGCTACTATTTTAGGACCTGTTGAAGCCTCAGCAGTCATCCCCATAATTTCACAAATTTTATCTGCAACAGCAGGACCACCAGGAGCACACATATTAGGTTTTGCACCTTTATTTACAACAGCATCAGCGTATCCTCCACATCCTGGGAATCCACATCCACCACAGTTTGCACCAGGAAGACATGCAGTTATTGCTGATACTCTTTCATCAACCTGAACCTCAAATTTTTTAGAGGCAAAGGCTAAGAATAATCCCATAGCTAATCCTGTAACACCAAGAATAACTACAGCTATTAATATTTCATTTCCCATAACAACCTCCAAAAATTTATATTTGCATTCCTGCAAATCCCATGAATGCTAAAGCTAAACAAGTTGCTGATATGAATGCGATAGGCACACCTTGGAATGGTTTAGGGATATCAGAATATTCTATTCTCTCTCTAACACCAGCAAGTAATATTAGTGCTAATGTAAATCCAACAGCAGCTCCGATACCGTTTACAACTGTTTCAATGAAGTTATATCCTTCTTGAATGTTTAAGATTGCAACCCCAAGAACAACACAGTTTGTAGTGATTAATGGTAAATATACTCCAAGTGCATTGTACAGGTTCGGTGACATTTTTTGAATTGCCATCTCAACAAATTGAACTAATGAAGCTATTATTAAAATGAACATTATTGTTTGTAAATATTCAAGACCAAATGGAACAAGCAGATATTGGTATACTAACCAAGTTATTGCAGAAGCTATTGATATAACGAATATAATAGCCATTCCCATTCCGATAGATGATTCAACCTTTTTAGAAACTCCCATGTATGGACAAATTCCAAGAACTCTACCGAAAACATAGTTTTGAATAAAGATTGAAGTTATAATTATACTAAATAATTTTGCTAAATCCACTTAACTATACCTCCTTCTTTTGTTTTAGGTAATTTTGGAATGCGATAACACAAGCTATTGTTAAGAATCCACCAGGTGGTAATATAAATATTAATGCTGGCTGCCAGTTAGCTGGAGTTATAACAATATTGAATACTGTTCCGTTTCCTAAGATCTCTCTGATTATACCAAGAATAGTAAGAGCAAGTGTAAATCCAAGCCCTGATCCGATACCATCAAACATTGAATCTATTACACTGTTTTTAGAAGCAAAGCTTTCTGCTCTTCCTAAAACTATACAGTTAACAACTATTAATGGAATGTATAATCCTAATACTTTGTAGATATCAGGAGTGAAAGCTTCCATTAACATTTGAACTATTGTAACAAGAGAAGCGATAATCATGATGAAAGCAGGGATTCTTACTTTATCAGGAATTACTTTCTTGAATACAGATATTAATATATTTGAGAATACAAGAACTGCTGTAGTAGCAAGTCCCATTGACATTCCGTTTATTGCTGAACTTGATGTTCCAAGTGTAGGACATAGTCCTAAAAGAAGAACAAGTACAGGGTTTTCTTTTATCATACCATTTAATATGATTCCTACTTTACTTTGTGCCATTATTTGCTCACCCCGTTTTCATATGCTGATAAAGCTCTTTGAATTCCTGTATAAACAGCTGTTGGAGATACTGTTGCTCCAGCAAAAGCATCTGCTGCTTTAGTAAATTCATAAGATTTATCTGCACCAATCCAGTGATCCTGCCACTCGATTCCAGAAATTTTTGCTCCTAATCCAGGAGTTTCTTGGTGGTTCATTACTCTTAATCCAGTAATCTTTCCATCTAATCCAACTCCAAGTGAGAAATCTATATTAGCTGCGTAACCACCTTGGCTCACTATTACAACGTATCCAACAGTGTTTCCATTTGCATCTAATCCAGGTACAAATGTTAAGTCATCAGATACAACTGCTTTTGAGTCGTCGAATGAAGCTGCTAAAGGTACAACTTCTTTTCTTGCAGCATTGGCTGCTGCTATTTTATTGTTTGCAATAACATCTTTTGTTAATCCGTTTACGAAAGCCAGAAGTCCGGCAGATACAGCTGCGATTGCTAAAAGAACAGAACCATAGTGTATAAATCTATTTCTTTCCATCAGCTTTCACCTCCCCGAATTTCTTAGGCATTGTATATCTGTTGATTAAAGGTGTGATACCATTCATTATTAATATAGAGAATGCTGTTCCTTCAGGATACCCACCTTTCATTCTAATTAGAGATATTAAAACTCCAATTCCTAAAGCATAAATTATTTTCCCTTTTGGAGTTACCGGACTAGTAACCATATCTGTTGCCATGAAGAATGCTCCAAGAAGTAATCCTCCAGAAAGCACGTGCATTAATGGATCTCTTCCAGCTATTCCTGTTAAAACTGCAACAGTTGCTATTATAATTACAGGCATTTTCCAATCTATTTGTTTTTTATAAATCAGATAAGCTCCACCTATTAATAAAGCAATTGCTGATGTTTCACCAAGACAACCACCCATTTTTCCGATTAATGCCTGAACATAAGGATTTCCTTCACCTATTAAGATTTCAGGTACTCCTCTCTTCATTGCATCAAGCATTGTAGCTCCTGCCATACCATCAAGTGTAAATGTTGTGATAGCTACCGGCCAAGAAGCCTGAACAAATGCTCTTCCTACTAATGCAGGGTTAAATACGTTTTGTCCTAAACCACCAAATAACATTTTTCCTAAAGCGATAGATACAATTGCACCTATTGCTACATATTGCAGTCCCATACCTACTGGTATAACAAATGCAAATAATAAACCAGTTACAATAGCACTTCCGTCATGAAGTGTACATTCTACTTTTCTTATTTTATTAAATACAAGCTCTGTTAACATACAGAATATTACTGAAACAGCTGTAACTAATAAAGCTCTTACTTTGAATACGTAAAAAGCCATAAGTAATGCAGGTATTAAAGCAATAATTACATCAAGCATTACTTTGTCAACTGTTTCTGATGTTCTTATGTGAGGTGATGGCCCCATATTATATACTTTTGACACTTTTATTCCTCCTATCTCCTAAAGATTTTATTTCATTGCTCTTACTTTAGCTTTTCCAATTTTGATAGCTTCAGTAAGCGGTCTGTTTGCTGGGCAGATGTAAGCACATGAACCACATTCTATACAGTCCATTAAGTTATACTTAGGTAATTCTTCCCAGTGTTCTTTTACTGCAAGTCTTGCATACATAAATGGTACTAAATGCATAGGACATACATCTACACATTTTCCACAGCTTATACATGCTTGAGGTTTGCAGTAGTTAGTTTCCTCTTTAGTTAGTGCTAAAAGTCCACCAGTTCCTTTGATTACAGGAACTTCTTCTGTGAATTGTGCCATACCCATCATAGGTCCACCCATAACAAGCTTGTCAACTTTCTCTCTGTCTACTCCGCAATACTCAAGAAGTTCAGAGAAAGGTGTTCCTATTACTACTTTTATGTTTTTAGGTTCTTTTATAGCTTTTCCTGATACAGTAACTATTTTCTCAATTAATGGTTCTCCAAGAACTATTCCTCTGTAAATAGCTGCTGCTGTTCCTGTGTTTTGCACAACTACTCCAACAGATGCAGGAAGTTTTCCAGATGGAACTTCTCTGTCTAAAACTGCTTTTATAAGTTGTTTTTCTCCACCTTGTGGATATTTTGTATGAAGAGGCATTACTTCAATACCAGTTCCTTCACAGGCTTTTTTCATACTTGCAATAGCTTCAGGTTTATTTTCTTCGATTCCGATTACTGCTGTATCGATTCCAAGAATTTTCTTAATGATTTTGATTCCTTCTACTATTGCGTTTGGATCTTCAAGCATAAGTCTGTTGTCTGAATTTAAATAAGGCTCACACTCTGCTCCGTTAAGTACTAAAGTATCAATTTTAGTATCTTTTGGAGGGTTAAGTTTAATATGAGTAGGGAAGCTTGCTCCTCCTATTCCTACTATACCTTTCTCTCTGATTAATTTTAATAAATCCTCAACTGACGCATTCTGCCAGTCTGTGATTTTTTCAAGCTCACACCATTCGTCATTTCCGTCATTTTCAATAACTACTGTGTTTGCTTTTCCCATTAACGGGAATACTCTCTGCTCGATTCTTTTTACTACCCCACTTACTGGTGAATGGATAGTAGTAGACATAAATGCCTGAGAATCTGCTATTTTTTGTCCCTTAAGAACTTTGTCTCCAACTTTTACAATTGGATCTAATGGTGCTCCGATATGTTGCTGTAATGGTATGTATACCATTTTTGGTGATGCCATTTTTTCTGTTGCCTTTTCAGCTGTTTGGGCTTTGTTATCAGGTGGATGAACTCCGCCTCTGAATCCAACAAAATTCATACAAACTCTCTCCTTCCTTAAACTTAAATTATATTTATTATATTAAATATATTTTTAAAAACTTTTCTTCACTCTAAAGTTTAGCACAATTATGTTTTTTTAACAATATCTTTTTCGCACTTAGCGCTCTTTTTTTAACATTTTTTGTTATAAAGCTGCATTATTTTTTCAATCTTTTCTCCGTCAAGGAGTCCCAGAACCATTTTCGCTGCATTTCCTATTCCTTCTTTGACTTCCTCTTCATCTTCTTTTGCAAAACGTCCAAGTACAAAGCCTACTGTTTTGTCTTTTCCGCCGCTGGCTCCTATTCCAAATTTTATTCTTAAGAATTTTTCACCAACATGAGATATTATAGACTTTATTCCGTTATGTCCTCCTGCACTTCCTTTTTCTCTTATTCTAAGTTTTCCCACAGGAAGTGACATATCGTCATAAATTACTATCATCTCTGTTTCAGGATCTATTTTATAAAAATTTAAAATCTGAATTATTGAGTCACCGCTTAAATTCATAAAAGTCTGCGGTTTTAAAAGAAGTATTTTTTCTCCTTTATAACTTCCTTCACCTACAAGCCCTTTGAATTTTTCTCTGAAATCATAAACCTTTAGGTCTTTAGATAACTGGTCTATTACCATAAAACCTAAGTTATGTCTTGTGTTTTCATATTCTTTTCCCGGATTTCCAAGTCCTACTATTAATTTCATTAAATATATTTCTCCAATTCTTTTTGTATATACATAATTTTATAGTGTAAAGAGGATGACTAAATCATGAGTCATCCCCTTAAATTTTTTTATATAGTTTTAGCAGTTTGCACAGAAGTGTTTAGCAAGTCCTCCAAGAGATGTTTCTCTGTATTCCTCTTTCATATCTCTTCCTGTTTCTCCCATTGTAATAACAACTTCATCGAAAGATACACTGTGAGCTCCATCTGTGTATAAAGCATAGTTAGCAGTATCTAAAGCTTTTGCTGCTGCAGATGCATTTCTTTCGATACAAGGTATTTGTACATATCCGCCGATAGGGTCACAAGTTAATCCAAGATTGTGCTCAAGAGCCATCTCTGCTGCATACTCTATCTGTTCAAGTGTTCCGCCCATTATGAAAGCTGCCATTGCTGCTGCCATTGCACAAGCTGTTCCAACCTCTGCCTGACATCCAGCCTCTGCTCCGGAAATACTTGCATTTTCTTTTACAATATTTCCAATTATTCCTGCTACAGCAAGAGCTTTTACAATCTCTTTATCATCAAGATTAAATGTTTCTTTTAATGTGTAAAGTGTTCCAGGTATAACTCCTGCTGCTCCGCATGTAGGAGCTGTAACAACTCTTCCTCCTCCTGCATTTTCTTCTGAAACTGCAAGAGTGTAGGCAAACAGTTTTCCTCTGAACTGTCTTACTTTTCCTTCAGATCTTGATTTTCTGTAGAAGTTTTGAGCACGTCTTTTTAGTCCTATGCTTCCCGGAAGAACTCCCTCTTTGTTTATTCCTCTTTCAACAGCTTCTTTCATAGCTGTCCAGATCTCTAATAGGAAACTTTCAATATCATCTTCTTCATACTCGATTACATATTCCCATAACTCTTTTTTGTTATCTCTGCACCAAGTCATTATGTCATCCATTTTCTTTAATGGATAAACTGTAGAAGCTGAATATCTGCCTTGTCCCTCTTCAACAATTGTTCCTCCGCCTACAGAGAAAACAAGCCAGCTTTTAATCTCATTTCCATCTTTATCATATGCAAAAAATCTCATTCCATTTGTATGGAATGGATGAACAACTTCAGGTTTCCAAATAATTTCTGTTTTTACAGGTTCTAAAGTTTTCTCGATTATCCAGTCTGTAAGGTGTCCTTTTCCTGTAAGAGCAAGTGAACCATAAAGCTCTACCTTATAAGATTCTGCCTCAGGTGTTTCACCTTTGAATTTTCTTGCTGCTCTTTCAGGTCCCATTGTGTGAGAACTTGAAGGTCCGTTACCAATTTTGAATAACTCTTTTAGCGAATCCATTTTTCCTCCTTAAACTTATCATCATTTATTTTGATACTGATCGGAGGAATCAGACTATTGTCTGATTTCTCCTGCAAATTTTGTTCTTACCACATTAAGTACTTTATCTATTACTTTGTTGATATCCTCTTCGTTTAAAGTACCAACTTTATTTCTTAAAGTAAGACTGATTGCAACTGATTTTTTACCTGATTCAATATGCTCACCTTTATAGATATCAAACAGTTCGACTGTCTCTATAAAGTCTGAACTTCTCTTAATCATATCTATCATATCACCAACAAGAACACTGTCATCAAGAACAATTGCAAGGTCTCTTGTTACTTCTGGATATTTTACAATTCTTTCATATTTGAATTTTTTGCTTAGATATTGTTTTAAAAGAGATAAATTTATTTCAGCAACATAAGCTCTTTCTTTTGTTATATCCATTTTTTCAGCTATATCAGGATGAACCTCTCCAAATGTTCCTACTACAAGTTTACCTATTTTGATATCTGCTGCTCTTCCCGGATGGAAGTTAGGGTTAGCTGTTCTTTCAAGTTTATATCTCTTAGCTCCTATTGACTCAAGATATTCTTCCACATAACCTTTTAACATATAGAAATCATATGCTTCAGGTTTTACATCCCATAATGTTTTTTTATCTCTTCCGCAGATAGCAATTGCAGCATGAATATCTTCCTGAGCTAACTCTTCAGCTTTTTTAAATACTTTTGAAACTTCAAATATTTTTATAGAATCCTGATTTCTGTTAAGATTTTCTTTAATATTATTTAAAACACTCCATATAAGAACCGGTCTCATCATTCCCATTGTTTCAGCAATAGGATTTTTTATCATAATTACTTCATCATCCATTTTCATGAAATCTTTAACAGATTTATCTATAAAGCTGTAGTTAATTACCTCTTGAAGTCCTATCTTAGCCAAAATTTCTTTTGACTCATCCATCATTTTTATAGGCTCAGCTTTTACTCCCGCTGTGATTTCTTCAACAGGCATTTTGTTTTCAATATTTTCAAATCCATACATTCTTATAATCTCTTCATATAAGTCTGCACTTCTTGTTAAATCCTGTCTGTAGCTTGGAGGAATTACTACTGTTGTTTCCTGACCAACAGATTTTACTTCAAGTCCAAGATTAGTAAGTATTCTTGCAACCTCTTGAGTTTCTATATCTTTTCCTGCAAATTTTCTGAATTTATTTAAATCTAAAGGAATTTCTATTTTAGAGAATTTAGATACGTAAACATCTTTTGCTTTTCCTACTATATTTCCATCTGCAATGTCATATATTAAACTTGAAACTCTGTCAAGAACTTCACGAACATTTTCTATATCTGTTCCTCTTTCGTTTCTGTATCCAGATTCGCTTGTTATTCCAAGTTTCTTTCCTGTTTTTCTTATGTTTTCAGGTGTGAAATATGCAACTTCAATAAATATATCTTTTGTTTCTTCAGTAATTCCGCTTTCAAGTCCACCCATTACTCCTGCTATTGATAATGGTTTGTTTGCGTCAGCAATTACTAATTCTCCATCAAGTTCAAGTTCATCTCCCATAAGAGTAACAAGTTTTTCACCTTTTTTAGCTGCTCTTACGATTATTGTTTTATCTTCTATTTTGCTAAGGTCATATGTGTGAATCGGCTGATTATATTCAAACATTACAAAGTTAGTAGCGTCAACTATATTATTTACAGGATTCATTCCCATAGATCTTATTCTTTTTTGAAGCCACTCTGGAGATTCTTTTACTGTGATATTTTTCATTACTCTTCCGGCAAATCTTTTACATCTCTCTTTATCTTCTATTTCGATTTTTACATTGTTTGATGCATCTTCTAAAGTTTCAAACAGATCATAAGAAGGATATTTTACTTTTCTTCCATAATAAGCTGCTATCTCTCTTGCTATACCAATATGAGAAAGACAGTCTGGTCTGTTTGGAGTGATTTCAAGTTCAAAAACTACATCATTAAGATCTGCATACTTTCTGTACTCTTCACCAACAGGGGCATCTTCCGGAAGAATGATTACTCCGTCAGCGTCACTTCCTATTCCTAATTCCACTGCTGAACATATCATCCCGCAAGATTCAATTCCTCTTATTTTACTTTTTGTTATTTTTTTATCTCCCGGAAGAACAGCACCAACTTTAGAAACAACTACTTTGTCTCCAAGTCTGTGGTTTTTAGCTCCGCATACTATTTGTAAAGGCTCTTCCTCACCTACATCAACTTTTGTTAAAGTTAATTTTTCTGCATCAGGGTGTTTTCCAAATTCAACTATCTTTCCAATTACTACATTGTCTAGATCTTTTCCCTGCTGTTCTATTGCTTCAACTTCTTGACCTATCATAGTCAGTGCATTTTCTAGTTCCTGTACATCTTCTTTTATATCAACATATTCCTTAAGCCATTCTAATGAAATTAACATTATCTCTCCACTCTCCTACTTAAATTGTTTTAAAAATCTCATATCATTTTCAAAGAATGCTCTTAAATCATCTATTCCATGTCTAAGCATAGTAATTCTTTCTATACCTACTCCAAAAGCAAATCCTGACACTTCATCAGCTTTATATCCAACAGCTTCAAGTACTGCAGGGTCTACCATTCCGCATCCCATGATTTCAAGCCATCCGCTTCCTTTACATACTCTGCATCCTTTTCCTTTACAGATAACACATTCAACGTCCATTTCAGCACTTGGTTCTGTAAATGGGAAGAAGTGAGGTCTGAATCTTACTTTTGTTCCTTCTCCAAATACTTTTCCTGTAAGTTCTGTAAGAATAGCTTTAAGGTTGGCAAAAGAAATATTTTCTCCAATCATAAGCCCTTCCATCTGATGGAACATTGGTGTATGAGATACATCATAGTCCGGTCTGTAAACTTTACCTGGACATACCATTCTGAACGGCGGTTTGTGCTCAAGCATATATCTTACCTGTACAGGTGATGTCTGAGTTCTTAATACCACATCATCTGATATATAGAAAGTATCTGTTATATCTCTTGATGGGTGTGTTTCCGGAATGTTAAGCATATCAAAATTATATTTTACATACTCTATTTCAGGTCCGTCTGCCACATCAAATCCCATATCCATAAAGATTTTTTTCAAAAGATTTGCTGTTTCTGTAATAGGGTGAATACTTCCCTGAGTTACTTTTTTTCCAGCAAGAGTTATATCTATTACCTCTTCTTTCAGCTGTTTTTCTTTTAACTCTTTTGTTATTTCTATTTTTTTGCTTTCAAGCATGTCTGTTATTTCGTTTCTTACTTCATTAAGAAGTTGTCCGATAACAGGCTTTTCTTCAGCAGACAGATTTTTCATACCTTTTGAAATTTCAGTCAGCTGACCTTTTTTTCCAAGATATTTAACTCTTAAATCTTCGATTTCCTGTAATGTTGAAGAGTTCAGAATTTCTTGTCTTGCTTCATTTTTTAATAAAGATAATTTATCTTTCATTTTTCCTCCCACCTAAAATTAATCCAACTTTTTATGTGTAAATTTTATTTTTCTGCCTTTTTCGATTTCTATAATTCCATAGCTGTTGTTTAAGACAGCTCCAGGATTAAATAGAGTTATGTTTTCACTTTCAAAATAATATGGACTGTGGGTATGACCAAAAACAACGATATCTGCTCCCTCTTCCTGTCCTTTTTCTTCTATACGTGAATAATCTCTTTTTACACTATAAAGATGACCGTGAGTCAGAAAGATTTTTAATCCTTCCAGCTCAACAGTCAAATCATCTTTTGTTTTATAATCATCATAGTCACAGTTTCCACGAACTATGAAAAATTTTATTTCCGGAAAAATATATTCCATTTCCAGTGCGTCGCTGGAACAGTCTCCGGAAAATACAACTGCATCAGGATGCTCCCATTTACAAGCTTTATAAAACTTTTCAAAGCACCCGTGAGTATCTGATATTGCCAATATCTTCATATTTTACCTATCCCATATTATTAAATACAATATATTAAGCTATAAATAATGTAGTTTCTACATCCTCCATTATTTTTACACCAAGTTTTTTAGTAATTTTTTCAAATATATATGAATTACTTAAGTTACCCATAATTAGAACATCTTCTTCCTTACAGATGTCAAGGAATTCCTGAGATTCACCTTTTTCAAATTTCTTAGATGTAACTTTAATTCCTTTTCCTTTCATGAAGACATTCAAATAATTTTCGTGTTCTTCCTCTTCGTCCTCATCACCATGTTTTTGAGGATCTCTAAGTTCTAATGATGTAATTTCCTTTACGTCTGTAAAAATGTTTATAAATCTTTGGAAACTTTTGTTTACTTTTGTTCCGTCGTCATTTGATATAGCTACTTTATCTAATTTTAAAACTTTATCTCTTATAACAAATATAGGTTTAAAGAAACGTTTTAAAATAACTATTAAATCTTCAGAAAATTTTTCCTCTTTTTCTATAAGAAGTATGTCTGATTTTTTTAGCTCCTCTATTACTATTTCAGGAGTTATTCCAAACTTCACTTCAAGTTCGGCTTTTATTCCTTTTTCCTCAAGCTGCTGTTTTATGTTTGCTATTTCATGCTCTTCATAACGATTCCATTCCTCTGTTATTCCTGCTATCATAGGTTCAAGCATAATTCCGTCAACTGCATTCGGAAGAAACTCTTTTTTTCTTACATCTCTTATATGAAGAGGTCTGATTGAGAAACCAAAATTATCTCTTAGATAAATAGCACTGTCAATAAGATTTTCTCTGTTGTAACCATTTCCTAACACTAAAAGTACATTTCTTTCCATAGATATCACTTCCTTTTTAGTTTTCGTCTGAGTCTTCTAATCCTTGTTCACTTTCAAACTGCATCTGTTCCTCATCTTCATTTTCAAAAGTGTTCATATATTTATTTTCAAAGTCTTCATTTTCAGACATTGTTTCTGTTACATCTTTACTTCTTACTATTTCTGTTTCTTCTTCGTTTTTATCTTCAAGAATTTTTTCTTCATCTTTTTCACTCTTAATCTTAGCTATTGCAACTACTTTTTCTCCGTCAGAAATTCTCATTACTTTTACTCCCTGAGCAGCTCTTCCGTAAATAGAGACAGCTTCAACCGGAGTTCTTATAACAACACCTGATGATGTAATTACCATTAACTCTTCATCTTCTTTTACAGGTTTAACTTCTACAATTTCCCCTGTTTTATCACTGCATTTAAGGTTTATAACACCTTTTCCGCCTCTTCCTTGAAGAGGATATTCGTTTACTCTTGTTCTCTTACCAAATCCATTTTCAGTTACAGTTAAGATTGTTTCCTCATCGCTCTTAATAAGAAGTCCTGAAACAACGCTGTCACCCTCTCTTAAAGTAATCCCTTTAACACCTGTTGTGTTTCTTGACATGCTTCTCATTTCACTCGTTCTTATTCTTATTGAGTGACCTTTTTTAGTCGCTATAAACAGCTGGTCATCTTCTGAAGTAATAATTCCTACAAAAATAAGATCGTCTTCCTCTCTTAATTTTATAGCTTTTATTCCTGCACTGTTAATGTTTTGGAATTCCATAAGATTTGTTTTCTTAATTGTTCCGTCTTGTGTTAAGAATAACACCTCTTTGTTTTTAGTAAACTCTCTTACTTTTATTGTAAATCTTACTTTTTCATCTTCCTGAAGTTTTATAATGTTTTCAATCAGCTTTCCTCTTGCCTGTTTTGAACTTTCAGGAATCTGATAAGCTTTAAGATTGAATACTCTTCCTTTATTTGTGAATATCATCATGCTGTCCAGTGTTGACATTACTTCCATATCCTGTACGAAATCGTCTTCCACTGTATGCTGAGTTGATACTCCTTTTCCGCCTCTCTTCTGAGATTTATATTTATCAAGTTCTATTCTTTTTACATATCCTTTGTTTGTGATTGTAATAAGAACTTTTTCATCTTTGATAAGATCTTCCATGTCTATATCAAGTCTTTCATTTTCAATACTTGTTCTTCTTGCGTCATTGTATTTTTCTTTTAATTCTGTAAGTTCTTCTTTCATGATTTCATATATTTTATTGTCATCTGCAAGAATTGCTTTAAGTTCTCTGATTTTTATTTCTAATTCTTGGAATTCCTGCTCGATTTTTTCTCTTTCAAGACCTGTTAATCTTTGAAGTTTCATATCAAGAATAGCTTTTGCCTGAACTTCTGAGAAAGCATATTTTTCTATTAATGCCTCTTTAGCTTCGTTTCCGTCTTTAGCTGCTCTGATAAGTTCTATTATTCTATCTATATTCTCCAAAGCTATTCTAAATCCTTGTAAAATATGATCTCTTTTTTCAGCTTTATCTAAATCATATCTTGTTCTTCTTGTAATTACTTCAAATCTGTGCTTTAAGTATTCCTCAAGAACCTGTTTAAGAGTTAATATTTTCGGCACATTATTTACAAGAGCCAGCATTATTATACCAAATGTACTTTGAAGATCTGTATATTTATATAATTTGTTAAGAACTAATTCAGGTTCTTCACCTCTTTTTAACTCTATAACAATTCTTATTCCCTCTCTGTCTGATTCATCTCTTAAATCAGATATTCCTGTAAGTCTTTTTTCTCTTACAAGAGCTGCTATTCTTTCAATAAGAGCAGCTTTGTTTAATTGATACGGTATCTCTTTTACTACAAGAGAAACTCTTCCGGTTTTAGATTCTTCTGTTTCTATTCTTCCTCTTACTCTTACTCTTCCTCTTCCAGTTGAATAAGCCTCTCTTATTCCTTTTACTCCGTCAATAATTCCTCCTGTAGGAAAATCAGGTCCGGGAATATATTCCATAAGCTCATCTGCTGTTATATCTCTGTTATCTATAAGAGCAAGTGTTCCGTCTACAAGTTCTCCAAGATTGTGAGGAGGAATGTTTGTCGCCATTCCTACTGCTATTCCTGTTGAACCGTTTAAAAGAAGATTCGGAAGTTTTGCAGGAAGAACTACAGGCTCATCTAATGAATCATCAAAGTTCTTTCTGAAATCTATTGTATCTTTATCAATATCTTCAAGAAGCTCTCCTGTTATTTTTTTCATTCTTGCTTCTGTATATCTCATTGCTGCTGCTGAATCTCCGTCAATAGAACCAAAGTTTCCATGTCCGTCTACAAGTTCATATCTGTAGTTAAATTCCTGAGCCATTCTTACCATTGTATTATAAACTGCTGAATCTCCGTGCGGGTGATACTTACCTAGAACTTCCCCAACGATTCTGGCAGATTTTTTATATGCTTTATCATATGTCATTCCCATTTCATTCATGGCAAATAATATTCTTCTGTGTACCGGTTTCAGTCCGTCTCTTACATCTGGAAGTGCTCTGCTGACAATAACACTCATGGAGTAATCCAGATAAGACTGTTTCATTTCTTCTTCTATATATCTGTTAATTATATTAGACATTCTTTAATTTCCTCCCAATAATATACTCTGTAATGCTTAAATCCGTTAAATTATATATCTAAGTTTTTAACGAATTGTGCACCGTCTTCGATAAACTGTCTTCTAGGCTCAACTTTATCTCCCATCAGTTTATCAAAAATCATGTCTGCCTCTCTTGCATCATCAACTTTTACCTGATAGAAAGTTCTTGTATCAGGATCCATTGTTGTTTCCCATAACTGTTCAGGGTTCATCTCTCCAAGCCCTTTATATCTTTGAAGAGCATATTTTTTATTATCTCCTTCAAGATTTTCAAGAATAAATTTAAGCTGCTTATCATCATAAGCATACTGAACAGTTCTTCCGGCAGTTATTTTATATAAAGGCGGCTGTGCTATATATATATTTCCATTGTGAAGAAGTTCTACCATATATCTATAGAAGAATGTTAATAAAAGAGTTCTGATGTGTGCTCCGTCAACGTCAGCGTCTGTCATTAATATTATTTTGGCATATCTTAACTTAGAAATATCAAAATTTTCTCCCATTCCTGCACCAAATGCTGTTATCATAGCTCTGATTTCTGCATTTTCAAGTGCTTTGTGAAGTCCTGCTTTTTCTACATTCAGAATTTTACCTCTAAGCGGAAGTATAGCCTGGAATCTTCTGTCTCTTCCCTGTTTTGCTGATCCACCTGCTGAATCTCCCTCAACTATATAAATTTCGCATTCATCCGGATTTTTAGAAGAGCAGTCTGCAAGTTTTCCCGGAAGAGAACCAACCTCAAGAGCTGATTTTCTTAAAACAAGTTCTCTTGCTTTTTGTGCAGCCTCTCTTGCTCTCTTAGAATTTAATACTTTATCTATAATTACTTTTGTATCTGCCGGAGTATCCTCTAAAAACATTTTTAATTGAGTTCCTACTATATTAGATACAATTCCTGTAACCTCTGAGTTACCTAATTTAGTTTTTGTCTGTCCTTCAAACTGAGGCTGAGCAATTTTTATAGAAATTATTGCTGAAAGCCCCTCTCTTATATCTGATCCCTGCAGTTTTCCATCTTTGTCTTTTATAAATCCCTGAGCTTTTCCTACATCATTGATTACTCTTGTAAGAGCAGTTCTGAATCCGCTTACATGAGTTCCTCCTTCATGAGTATGAATATTGTTTACAAAAGAATAAACGCTTTCTCTTTGGTTTGTGTTGTAAACCATTACAGCTTCAACTACAATTCCGTCAGATTCTCCTGACATATAAATAGGTTCTTTTATAAGAGCTGTGTTGTCTTTTTCTACATCTTTTATATAGTCAATAATTCCACCTTCAAATTTAAGGTCAGCTACAACTGCCGGATCTTTTCTTTTGTCTGTAAGAATTATTCTTAATCCTTTGTTAAGGTAAGCAAGTTCTTTTAATCTTGTATCAAGAGTTTCAAAGCTGTATACTAAAGTTTCAAATATCTCATAGTCAGCTTTAAATCTTACTTTTGTTCCTGTGATTTCTGTTTCTCCTATTGTTTTTACAGGAGCTGTAGGTATACCTCTGTTATATTTTTGATACCATACTTTTCCGTCTCTGTTTACTTCAACTTCAAGCCATTCAGAAAGAGCATTTACTACTGATACTCCAACTCCGTGAAGTCCTCCTGAAACTTTATAGTTATCGTTTTCAAATTTTCCTCCTGCGTGAAGTACAGTAAGAACTATTTCTAACGCTGATTTTCCATATTTTGGATGTATTCCGGTTGGAATTCCTCTACCATTATCTATTACTTCAATAATATTGTCAGGAAGGACGTTAACAATTATTTTGTCACAATATCCAGCCAATGCCTCGTCAATAGAGTTGTCTACTATCTCCCATACAAGATGGTGAAGTCCTCTCTCTGATGTTGTTCCTATATACATTCCCGGTCTTTTTCTTACTGCTTCCAGTCCTTCAAGTACCGTAATGTTTTCTGCTTGATAATTATTACTCATTACTTTACTACCCTCCAAAAATATTCTCAATTAACATAATCAAGCTTTTACATAAAAAGCTTTAAAAAATTATATACTTAAAATTATTTATTACCTTATTAATATCTGTTTATTGTAACAGATTGTTTTTCTCCTCTGCATTCAGGGCATGTATCTTCTATTCCTAAAAACATTCTTCTGCATTTTCTGCATCTTTTATAAGGAGTGTTTTTCAAAAGAAATTCCTCTCTTTTTTTAGCAAGTCCTGCAAGATACCCTATGCTTTCTTCAACAGACATATTTTTTGTCTTGTAATCTTTTATTTTCTTTTCTGTACTGTCTTCATTTATGAGAATTGTTTCTTCTCCTCTTTGTATCTTTGAATGTAAATCTATTTTTCCTGCTCTGTATTTTATATCTATAACATATTCTCCTTTAAGAAATCTGTTAATTCTGCTGATATAAATTTTCTTTTTCATTCTCATTGCATGAAGATATATTGAATTTTCTACAACTATATAAAGTATTCCGTCTTTTATCCCTAAAGGCTCCGACTTCAAAGAAAGTTCTTCTGTTATACTCTTCCACGCACCTTTTATAAGGGATATTCTTAATACGCTGCTTTTAGCAGCAGCCCTGTCTATCATAGTTTTTATACTAATTATCTCGTTCATACACTTCTCCTTTTTCCACAAAGAAGTTCTTCGATTCTACTCCAAGAACATCAGTTGATGTGATTATCACCTGAATATCCCTCTTATTGAGATAATTAATTATACTCTCTTTTCTTATAGAATCAAAATATGAAGATACATCATCAATAAGAAATACAGGGTGTTCTCTTTTTTCTTTTAAAACCATATCTATTTCAGAAAGTTTCAGCGAAAAGATTATTGATTTCTTTTCTCCCTGTGAGGAAAAAGATTTAGCCTCTCTTCCGTCCAAAAGAAAAAGAAAGTCATCTTTCTGAGGTCCTACCATAGAATAGCCATACCTTATTTCTTTTTCAAATTCTTTTTGAATCTCTCCTCTTATTCTCTGTTCCAATTCCTCAGCTGTCATTTTTTTTATATCTCCCAAAGAGGATTCATAAATGAGATTCAGCTCTTTTCTGTTGTCAAAAAGTTTTCTGTAATTCAGATTAAGTATTATAGAGATATTTTTTACATATTCCAGTCTTTTTTTTATAACCAATGCCCCGTATTTTACAAATTCATCTTCATAAATTTCAAACATAGGGTCTTTATGCTCTCTGTTTTTTAAATACTTATTTCTGATTTTCAGAAGTTTTGTATACTGCTTAAGATTTTGAAAATATTCATGGCTGCTCTGTGCTATCTCGCTGTCAAAAAACTTTCTTCTTATCCCGGGAGCACCTACTATCAATTCAATATCTTCAGGAATAAATGATACTACATTTACTCTTCCATAATATTCATCATAAGGCACTCTCTTTTTATTAAGCCTATACTCTTTTTTTGTGCTGTCTATTTTCACTGATATATTCTTATCGCTGAGCCTGTCCTCATATTCCATAAAACAGCCTGTTTTTAATTTTCCGTATTTAATCATATCAGTGTTTTTGGAAGTACGGAAACTTTTCCCTGTTGCTCCAAAATATACAGCTTCTATTATGCTTGTTTTTCCCTGTCCGTTTTTTCCTAGGAATAAATTTATCTTAGGAGAAAATTTTATATTTCTGTCTGCAAGATTTCTGAAATTTATATAATTTATCTCTAAGATTTTCAAATTCCCACCTCAAAAATTATTCTACTCCGTATTCCTGTCCGGCTACTCTTACTACATCGCCTCTATAAAGTTTTTTTCCTCTTCTTGTTTCAACTTCTCCGTTAACCATTACTCTTTCTGCAAGAATAAGTTCTTTTGCAGCAACCCCGCTTTCAGCAAGTCCTATCCATTTTAAAAACTGATCAAGTTTTATATAATCTGTTTCTATCTTAAATTTTTCCATTTTCCCGTCTCCCTATTTTTGTTCAGACTTATAATATTATAATATATATTTTATCATAAATCCGTTGATATGTCATTAAAGTTTAAAGTAAAGTTATCTTATTTAAATATAATTTAACATAAAGTTTTAGTGTTTATGGTGTTTTCAAAAAAAATATGTTATACTTGTTTTAAAATAGTTTCTAAAAATTAAATTTAATATATCTTTAATATATTTCTTATTTGAAGGAGAAAAATATGATAAAAAAAGAATTTATAGAATTATATGCATCACAGCATAATATTGATGTGGAAATTGCCAGAGATGAAGTTGAAAAAGTTTTGGAAACATTAAAACTTGCACTTTCTAAAGACAGCTCTCTTACACTTAGAAATTTTGGAAATTTTGAAGTAAAAACAACAAAAGAAAGAGATATTATTGACCCTAAAGATTCTGAAAATATTTTACAGGCAAAGCCAAGAAAATATATAAAATTTAAAACAAGCAAAGCATTGGAAGAATTTTTATCTGAAGAGCAGGAATAAAGAAAAATGTATAAAAAAGAGAAATTGTATATATCTTCAAATATTTTTTCACTTTTGGGAAGAGATTTAATTTTTGTAAAAATAACAATTTCTCTATTTTATCCTTTTATACAGCAGGTTCTCTTACAAGCACTTTTATCCATTTGTTTTTCTTTAAATGAGCCATACACACAATTAATTTTATAGGAGTTTCCAGTCTTAAAATTAATAAAACAATAGGAGGATAAAGTTTTAAGTGAAAAGCAGCAAAAAAACCTATAGGAATCATAAGCCATAAAAATAATATATCTGTAAGAGCTGCAAATTTTGTATCTCCGCTTCCCCAAAAAATCCCTGCAATAATCGGTGTCGCAACTGCTCTGAACATACTTAAGACCGCATAAACAACCATAAACCATTCTGCCATTTTAAAAGTATCTGATTCCAAATTATAAAAATTTAAAAATGGTTTTTTCAAAATCAAAAGAAATAATCCTGCTGTTAAACCACATATCCAGAAAATTTTTAAAAGTCTGTCTGCTGTTCTTTCAGCTCCTTTTATATCTCCTTTTCCTACAATCTCTCCCATAATAACAGCTGAGGAATTTCCCAATCCTTGTACAAAAGAAAGTATGAATTGATGAAGAATATTGCAAATACTGCTGGCTACCACTGCCTCTTGACCTAAATGTCCCAGAATAATAGTATGAACTGTAAGTCCCATTCCCCAAAAAAATTCTCCTGCAGCTACAGGAATACCATATTTTACTGCATCTCCTGCAAGAGTTTTGTCATACATTTTCACCATTGAAATATTAAAAAATATTTCTTTTTCATAAAATTTTAAATAAATAATAAGAATTATAAGTTCTATACCCCTTGCAATAACTGTTCCTACTGCTGCTCCTCCTATTCCCATTTTTGGTGCTCCAAAATTACCATAAATAAACATGTAATTAAAAAAAACATTGGCTGCAAATGAAACTAAATAAATAACAAAAGATAGTCTTACGTTTTGTATACTTCTCAATAAAATTAAAAATGTATTAGTCATACCAAAACATAAATATGAAACTGCTATATATTTTAAATAAACAGCTCCCGTTTCTATTACTTCTCTGTCATTAGTGAGTATTCTCATTACATTTTCAGAAAAAAAAGCAAGTACAAACATAAAAAACAGACTTATTATAAAAGCTATTTTCAAATTCATAGCTGCTATTTTCTTCAATGACAGAATATCTTTTTTTCCATAGTACTGACTGCATAAAACAACAGCTCCATTAGCTATTCCGCTGATTATTAAAGAAAATAAAAAGAATATTTGATTCCCGAGACTAGCCGCAGATAAAACTCTTTCACCTAACTGACCAAGCATAAAAGTATCCAGCATATTTATCCCATAAGAAATCATACATTGAAATGTTATAGGCAGCGTTATTTTTATAATTTTTTCATACAAAACATTTTTCATTTTTTCACCCTTTGTTTAAAATAATTAATATTTTTTATTATATCAAACAAAAATATAAAATTCAATATATTTAATACTTTTAATTATAATTAACAAATGCTATAATATAATAAAAAAATTCTAAGATTGGAGATAAAAATGAATAAAATTGATATTGGAAAAAAAATTGCTGATTTCCGACGCAAAAATAATATGACCATCAGAGAACTTTCAGAAAAATCCTCTATAAGCACTGCTCTGTTAAGTCAAATAGAAAGAAATATTGCAAATCCAAGTTTAAGCGTCCTTTCAGCTCTTGCTGAAACAATTGGCATGCCTCTTTCACGTCTTTTGGAAGAAGAGGTCAGCAACGAAAGTCTTATCTTAAGAAGTGCTGATAAAAAAACTATTTTTGATCCGGGAGATAAACATATTCTATATAATATACTGACAAAAGACCCTGTGTTTGCAAAAGCAGAACTTCTTCTTATGACACTGAAAGCTAAGCAAGAAACTTTTGGAGGCTTTTCTGAGCATATATACGAAGAAGAAATTACTTATATTCTAAATGGAAAAGTAACAATCATTTTTGAAGAAGAGGAATTTATTTTATATGAAGGAGATACTATTCGTATTCTGCCGGGAAGAAAACATCGTTTCAGAAATGAATTATCAGAAGAATCAAAAGTTTTATTTGTTAAATGTAAAATTGATTAAAATATTATTTTTAAAAAGGCTGCTGCAAAACTCTTAATTTCACAGCAACCTTTTTATTTACTATATATTTTATAAGAAAAACAATCCTATTCCAATTACAGATATAAAAGCTCCTATTATCTCTTTCAGTCTGACCTTTTCTTTAAAAACTACAATAGAGATAGGAATAATCAATACAGGACTTATTGATGAAATTGTAGAGGCTACCCCTGTGTTTATAAGGTTAAACGCTGATATAAGAAATGTTATTCCAACTGTTGCAGAAATAGTTCCTCCTGCAATTAATCCAACAAGTTTTTTATCATGTGCAGCATTAAAAATCTCTTTCCACTTCTTTTTATATGTGACAAAACATATAAACACCACAGCAGCACAAATCATTCTTATCTGTGTTGATGAACTTGAATCATATCCTGCTGAACCGATTTTGGTAAATACATTTCCCAAAGCCTCAAATAAAACAGCCATAGTTATACATACCAATCCTCTCGGGCTTATTTTTTTTCCCTCTGCTTTTTCATTTTTAGGTTTTATTACTACCATTAAAATTCCGGAACAAGTAATAATCATAGCTGCAAGCTGCAAAAGAGTTATTTTTTCTCCCAAAAATATAAATCCGAAAGTTCCTACTATAAGAGGAGTCATTGTCATAAAAAGCATGCATATTCTTGCACCTATAAGGGCATAAGATTCATAAAGAAACAAATCCCCAAAGAAAAGTCCTATTACTCCTGAAATTCCAAGAAAAGTCCAGTTATCAGGATTTGAATCAAAAGGCAGAAACATCCCTTTTGTAAAAAGTGTAATCAGTCCAAGAAAAGTTATTCCTATACCAAGACGTATAACATTTACACAAAGACTGTTGCTCCTTTTTGTTGCCATTTCAAAAATTATTGAGCTTATTGCCCAGCCCACTGCTGTAATAAAAGCAAAACTTTCCCCTAAATAATTCATTTCATCCCCCAAAAATTCAAAATTTTTTATATATTATAGTATATATTTATAAAATTATCTACTGAATAAAAAACAAAAGAAAACAGCCCGAAACAGATTTCTCTGTCCCTGACTGCTTTCTTTGATTATATTTTTATGGGTTGGGTGACTTTTATTAAAACATGGTTAATCTTTTAAAAATTGTTCATAATATTTTGCAAGACCACCGATTGAAGTTTCTTTATATGAAGGACACATATCTTTTCCTGTTTCTTTCATTGTAATTACTACCTGATCAAAACTTATTGTATGTATCCCGTCAGTTGAAAGTGCATAGTCTGCTGTATTAAGTGCTCTCACTGCAACGATTGCATTTCTCTCAATACATGGAATCTGTACATATCCTCCTACAGGGTCGCATGTCATTCCAAGATGATGTTCCATTCCCATCTCTGCTGCATATTCAATCTGCTCTAAAGTTCCTCCAAGAATATATGCTGCCATAGCTGCTGCCATTGAACAAGCTGCTCCTATTTCTGCCTGACATCCAGCCTCAGCACCTGAAATAGTTGCGTTTTGTTTTATAAGGTTTCCTATAAGACCTCCAACAGCTAAAGCTCTTAAACAAGTTGTTTCGCTCAAATCACGCTCTTCTCTCATTGCTCTTAAAAGCCCGGGAATCACTCCTGCTGCTCCGCATGTAGGAGAAGTTACTATTGTTCCTGCACTGCTGTTTTCCTCTGCAACTGCAAGTGCATAGGCAAATATTTTTTTAGTTATAACATGATAGTTATGTTCTTTTTCTATTTTATCATAAAATGTTTTGGCTCTTCTTTGAAGTCTAAGCTTTCCGGGAAGTATTCCGTCTTTTGTTATTCCTGCTGACACTGCATTGTGCATTGTATCAAGAATATTTTTTAAATGTTCCCAGATTTCCTTTCCTTCACACTCTTCAACATACTGCCACAACTCTTTATTATTTTCTTTACACCAATTAATGATGTCTTCCAGTTTATTTAATTTATAAACTTCTTCTGCCTGAGTTCCTTCATCAGATAAATCTTTGATAGTTCCTCCTCCGACAGAAAATACAAGCCATTCATTTAATATATTTTTATTTTCATCAAGTGCCATCATTTTCATTCCATTTGTATGATATGGATGAACATATTCAGGCATCCAGATTATTTCTGTTTCTCTTGGTTTTAAAGTTTCTTCTATAATCCAATCTGTCAGATGTCCTTTTCCTGTTGCAGCAAGACTTCCATACAGTTCCACTCTGAAACTGTGAGCCTCTTTGTTTTCTGCTCCGAATTTTTTAGCTGCTCTTTCAGGTCCCATTGTATGAGAACTTGAAGGACCACATCCTATTTTAAATAACTCTTTTAAGCTGTCCATATAAATTATCCTCTGATATCATATATTGTTTTTATTTTATAATTTTTAAATATTACAGATCCTAACCAACCTGCAAAAATTCCTGCTGCAGCACACATTAATGCTACTTTTGTAACTACCATTGGATGATTGAATCCATACATTACCATAAGTCCTGCTATTGGTGTTGCTGTTCCTGTAGCCTGATTTACAAGTCCGTAAAGTGCTACAATTACTCCTGCAAGTGCTCCTCCTATGAAGTTAGTTACATAAACAGGAACAGGGTTTGCTGAAATTATATCTGCCTGAGTTAACGGCTCGATAGCAACTGCAATAGTTGTTTTCTTATCTCCGAATCCCATTCTGTGGAAAAATACTCCGTTCATAAATGAAGAACCCATTACTGATAATGCTCCTATTGCCATTGGTGTTCCTGTAAGTCCAAGCATAGCTGTAAGAGCCATAGATGAAAGAGGAGCAGTTGCTACAACTGTTATAATTCCTCCTAAAATAATTCCCATTAAAATAGGACTTGCATGTGATGCACTTTCTAATATTCCACCAATATTTAATAATGTTGAATTAACGATTGGTGATGATCCCATAGCTATAAATCTTGCAAGAGGTGCTGCAAAACAGATAGTTACTATTAAATCTAATCCCTGCGGTACTCTCTTTTCAATTTGAGGAACTATGAAAGAAAGAATATATCCTGCTAAAAATCCAGGTAAAATTCCATATCCTGCAACTGATACACCAACAAGAACTGCATAAGTAGGATTAACTCCTAAAGCGATAGGTACTAAAGCTGCTGCTGCAACTCCTCCCATTGAACCTGCTGCTGCTCCAACATCTTTTAAAAATCCAATTCCAAGCAGATCTCCACCGACATAATATTGAAACGCTTCTACAAGGAAACTTGCTGTTGCTGCTCCTGCTAAAGCTCCCATTGCCTTCATACCTTTAGGCATCTTTAAACTGAATAAAGAAAAACCTGCCAAAACAATCAATAATAAAACTACACCTTTTAAAATTTCCATTAAACCAAACACTCCTTAATTTTGTTAAATATATATAAACATTTTTAATTCACACTTAATTTATATTTTCCGTTCTTTTTACGAATGATAGTCTTTTTTTAAACACATTTTTGAGTATAACATGATAGAAAAATAATTGCAAATATTTTTTCATTATTTTGAAATTTTTAATCATTTTCATAGAATTTATTACACCTGTATTTAATATTTTTTTATAAGTTTTTTCAACAGTTTTATTGATTTTTAAAAAATTTTTTATTTTTGAATTTTTTCTTTATTTTTTTCATTTTAATGAATATTTAGTTTTCTCAATTGTGTATGCTATTTTTTCAATATGTGGTATAATACTACTAATTATTAATAACGTGGAGGTTTTTAAAATTGACTTTAGGGGAGAGAATAAAAAAAGCTAGAAAAAAAATGAATTACACTTTAAAAGAACTGTCAGATTTAACTAAACTTTCTGTTGGATTCTTAAGCAACATAGAAAGAGATTTAAACAGTCCTTCTATAAGTAATCTGCAGCAGATATGCCAATCGCTTAATGTAAATCTTATGGAGATTCTTGATGAAAATGCAAGCAGTTCTCCTGTTACAAAAGTGGAAGACCGTCAGGAAATATTTTCCAATTCAAATTCACAGCTGAAAATTGAAAATATAATCGTAGGGAAAAATAGCATCAACGGCATAGTTATTACTATTGAACATAAGTCAGAACAATACAGCGATATGTCTTGGGGACATTCATATGATGAAGTGGGAGTTGTTATTGAAGGAGAACTTGAAATAGATCTTGACAGCCAGAAATATTATCTTACAGCAGGGGACACTATATTTGTAAAATCTTTTACTCCACACAGATACAGAAATCCCGTAGATAAAAAATCTGTTGTGTATTGGTTCTCAGGAAGAAAATAATTTCAGAATAATAGAATTTCATTATAATATAATTTTTTACTAGGGAGGGTTTGCTGTGGTTGTTAATTATTTGATTGCTTTTACACTTTTTATACTATTTATTTTGTATAGTTTATGGTCTTCAAACTCTGAGGCTAAAGTTAAAGATATGCCCAGAAGAGAAAAAAGTCTGAAGAAAATGGAAGAAAAAGGATACAGAACTTCAAAGAGATGGGACTGTAATGCTCTTACTATTTTCGCAGACAAAAAGAAAAGGGTTTTAAGTTTTTTGGTTATGGCATGGAGAAAAGATACTGTTTATGATATTCCAATTGATGAAATAAAAGAGATAACTATCGGAGATGTGGGAATTGTAAAAAGAAGCAAAATGAGAACACTTATTACTGAAGTTTATTTGAATATTGATACTGAGAAAGGCCCTTATATTTTAAGAACTTTATATGTAAAAGGGATTGGTTTGAAAAAATCATCTCCTCATGTTCAATATGCCAGAAAGTGTGCTGAAGAAATTCGTGATTATGTTAATGAATTAAAAAAATAATTGTACCTTTCAGGAGGGAGATTTATGAATATTTCTATATCAGCAGTAAGCGTTATTGTTCTTTTAATAATCTTAAACTTTTTTACAGGATATATGAATTCCAGAGTTCGTATGATAAAAAAGAGAGAGAAAAAGTTTGATGAATTTGAACAGCAGGGATATAAGCTTACAAAAAGATGGCACTGCAATTATATGTCCATTGCTATTGATGAAAAAAAGAAAATAATAGCATGTATTGTTCTTGGTCTGAAAGCTCAGTTTTATGTTTTTAATATAAATGAAATTGTTGGAAAGCCTGAAGTAAAAACTTCCGGAGTTATTTCAAAACTTGCCACTTCTGTTGCTGTGGTTTTTAAATCAAAAGATAATAATTATTATCTTCTTAGAACCCTTACAATAAAAAAAGGTTTTGGTGTTTTGAAATCAGGAAATATTTTTAAAAAGGCTGTTGCTGATGCAGAAGAGATTTTAAAAACTATAGAGAAATGCAGATAATCAGGAGGAATTTATGGAAATTCATGTACATCATAAAGATTTTATAAAAAATAAGATAGATATACTGCTTTCACCATTTAAAATTCAAGTTTTATACAATAAAACTCCTATGAAAGCAAAATGGGGAAAATATCATCTTGAAGATGATAACAGAGATATAAGAGAGGTAAAAATTGTAGATTTTTTAATCACAGCACCATATATGACTATTGATAAAAAAGAAAAAATAGCTGTATTTCCTTCTGTGCCAAAATATATGTTTGCTCTTATAGTGCCTTTTATTCTTATGCTGAGATTTGGAATTATAGGCTGGGCTTTGGGAGCTTTGGGAATTTATTCTGTAAGAAATATATGTCTTTCTTCAGAAAGAACTACAGTAAACAAATGTCTTACAAGTGTCGGTATTATAGCTGCTCTGTATATTCTTCTGTCTCTTTTAATAATGGGGCTTCTTATTCTGATGAAATCTTAATAAATTAAAAATAAAACTATCTATAAAAATAGAGCTGCTGCAAATCAGTGATTTAATATCATTTGATCTGCAGCAGCTATTTAATTTACTGAACCATTACCTAAAAAGTATAACTGAATCCTGCCTTAACATATTCTCTGTCTCTCTTACCAAATTCTTTTCCAATTTCAGCATTAACAGAAATATTTTTTATATTTAAAACAGTTCCAACTTTTATATCTGTCTGAGCATTTTCAATATTGTCGTTTTCTACTGAAAACTTCTCTATAAGTTCCATATCTTGTGATTTATTCATATCTCCAAATTCATAAGAATATTTTACTGCTGTGTAAACTTCAGACATTCCTAAAACTTTTCCTGCTTTTAATTCTAATGCAGGAACAACTGATACATAATCCTGACTTTCAACTTTTAGATTTACACTGCTTCCGTTTTCTGTGAAATCTTCATATTTTCCATAAGAAACATCTAAGCTTAATGCAGGTTTAATATATAAGTCGTCTCCGAATTTTCTGCTTACTTCTGCCTCTGCTCCTGCTAAATATGAATCAAAATCAGAATCTGCTCTTTCATCAAGAACTTTTCTGTCAGTTTCATGGAAGTTGTATTCTGCAAATACTCCAAATCTTACATCTCCATAAACAGATTTCATATCTTTATATAATCCTGTATGGATAGTTTGAATTTTTCCATCTGAACTTCCGTCATAATCAATATCATTATATCCATATCCGATTACTCCGTATAAAGAATCTGTAAATTTCATGGCTCCTGCAATTCCTGTTACTTTGCTGTCATATCCTGCAACTCCATGTTTAGAATCTACATCTGCATAAGCTCCTATGAAATTAAAGTTGAAATTATAATCTCCAAGTGAATCAATTATAGATTTGTCATAAGATTTAAACATATCTTTTGTATCAAATATCTGTCTTGCAAGATTTCCATACTCATATCCTGAAATCTCTTTTACAGTGTCATTTATTTTAGCTGCTGAACCTGTTCTGTCAAATATTTTTTCAACAAGTTCCTTTTCTTCTTCACTTAAAGAATTTCTGTATTCTTCATTGTTTATTGCTTTATCAAAAACTTCTGCTGCCTGTTTGAAGTTTTTGTCTGTAAAATCTGCTGTATTATTACCGTTTCTTACAAGTTCAACATCAAGATTTCCCTCTTTGTCTGTTGTTGATTGTGCTGTGTAAAGAAGAGAACTTGAAGTTAATCTATAATCTTTTTCAAGTTCTGTTTTTCCAGAAAAAGCATTATCTAAAACATAAGAATTTTTATAATCTTTTTTTGCTATTTCAGCAGAAACTTCTACATTACCATCAAGAGAAATATTTTCAGCACTTAATTTTCCATAAGAACCGTCTTTGTTTGTTCCGATGATATATGAACTGCTGATATCTGTTTTTATAGCAACTTCTTTATCAAAATTAATTGTTCCATAATTTCCTATTGTTGAGCCTTCATCTGCCTGCATAGCAAATTTATTAGCTTCGTCTTGTGAACCAGCATGAGAACTGTCAATATTTATTGTTCCGTTATTTGTAATTGTTCCACCATCTGTTGCCCACATAGCTCCAGCAGCATTTGCTCCTACATTAATTGTTCCTTCGTTTGTTGCTTTTGAATTTGGCCCCTCAGCAATCATTCCATAAGTTTCTGCACCATCAATATTGATAATTCCGCCAGTTTTATTTATTACTTCTGAGTTTTGGAATGCAATCATTCCACCTCTTGTTTTTCCAGATATAATTTCTCCATTTCCTGCATTATTATCTGTTGCTCCTTCTGCTGTTACAGTTATTATTCCATAGTTTTCTGCCGTAGCTCCAGCCTCTGCATACATTCCATATCCCATTTGTGTTTTAGAAAGAATTGTTATATTTCCTCTATTCACTGCTTTTGAATTTTCACCACTAATCAAAATTCCATCTATTTCAGCATCATCATTTTCATTTTTAGGAATATATTCCATTATTATATCTTTCGCATTTTCTATATAAGTATTCTCTCCTGCCATTCCTATTGATGTATCTGTATTAGCAGTTATAGAAATAAGTCCTTTATTTATTATTTCTTTAGAGTTTTCTCCTCTCATTCCTTCTGCTGAATCTGCCTTTATAATTATTTTTCCTGTTTCTTCATTAACAGCTGTTTTATTTGTATTTGCAACAAATATTCCAACAGCTTCTAAAGAAGAAATATTTATCTCTCCCGCATTATTTACAGTATTATTTTCTCCTATTGAGTTTATTCCTATAACATCTTCTAAATCTTTAAGTTCGATAATTCCTGTTTCCTTGTTATAAATGTTTATATTTTTTCCCTCAACATCTATTCCTACTGCAATTCCTTTTCCATCTGTCGATTGTATACTTATTTTTCCTGTATTTTCTATTGTTCCACCTTCTGAATCAGCAAAACTGTGTATTCCTCTTATATAATTTCTAGAAATTACAGCTCCTGAAACTTTTATAACTATTTCTTTACCATTATCTATATCATTATTTTGTCCTTCTGATTTTATTCCTGCTACACTACTGTCTATTTCTTGTTTTGTAAAATCTACAGTAAGATTTATTGTTCCATCATTTTCTATTTTTGTATTATTTCCTTCTGTACTTATTCCATAAGCATTATACCATTTATCTGATACTTCTGAATCAGAAATAAGAGTAACTTTTATTATTCCGTCATTTATAACTTTATTACCTGTTCCTTCATCAATAGAAACTCCATAAGTATTAACTCCGTCTTGGTTGCCAGTTACTATCTTATTTTCTATTTCAATAATTCCATCAGCATCATTATGAATAGTTATGTTGTTACCATTTCCTTCTATTCCTTCTGCTGATTCTCCTTTTACAGTAATATGCCCTTTATTCAATACTGTTATTCCATTATTTTTTTCTAATTCTATACCAGCTACATTTGTATTATTATGAACTCTGATTCCAACGGCATTTTCACTTAAAATTGTTATCTCATTATTATTTGTAACGTTTCCTGCTAAAGATGAAATTCCTGTAACATTTTCAGATTTTTCTCCATCAGTTTTAATAACTCCATTATTTGTTATTTCGCTGTATAATCCAAAAATTCCATGTACATCACTTCCACTGATTATTAACTCTCCATCTTTTTCATTTACAACTTTTCCATTTTCTGCAAAAATAGCAAAAGATTCACCAACTTCTTTTAATTTATCCAAAACATCTTTTCCTGTTTCAGAGGCTAATAAAATTTTAGAATTAGCTAATTTAATATCATCTATTTTAATTTCAGCATTATTTGTAATATCACTGTTTTTTCCTACGATTCCTATTACACTATCCTCTGTTTTGTTTCCTGTTAAATCAACATTTCCTTTGTTTGTAAATTTTTCGTTTTCAGTTTTAAGCCCTACTGTTGAATTTGCTGTATTTTCTACTATAGGTTTGCTGACAGTTCCTCCGCCAGATGATGAAGAACCTCCGCCTCCTCCGCCACAAGCAGTTAATGATAGTGCAACAGTTCCTGTAATTAAGAATTTAACTAAAGCACTTGTTGTAAACTTTACTTTTCCCTTTAAACAACTTTTAAAAATGTTTTCTTCTAATTTTCTCATATTTCCTCCCTGAAAAATAATAATAAAAAACTGTATAAAAAATTTTAATTAATTATACACTTTTTAATTAAAAAAAAGTGCTTATTTTTTAGCACTTTTTTGAAAAAAGAAATATAAAAAAAGTATTTATTTTAATTTTTTTTATGTATAATTAATTAAAACTAATTATACATTTTCAATTAAAACCTATTATTAATTCATTATAACTTAAAATAATTATTTTTTCAAGAATCTTATTTATCTCTTTTATATCCTGCTTCTTTTTTCCAGCTAAATTTTTTATTAAATTTTTAAGACACACAGATTATACAACACAATTTTAAAAATTATCTTTTCTCTATGGAAACGGCGGAAACAATGGAAACAGTGGAAAAGAGAGGAATTTTCACCTCTTTACTTTTTTATATGTTTTCTGCTATACTCTTTTCTGACATATAAATTTTTGCAGAGGAGAAATAGATTTATGAAATATACAGTATACGGATACAATCAAAATAGACTTATGGAACACGAACTTGACGGAAATGATGCCCTTCTTTTAAAAACAATCATGGACATATACTCAAGCAGTTCTGAAAAATTGAGCTATATCCTGGTAGATGAAGAAAAATATGTATGGCTTACATACAAATATATCTCACAGGAAATCCCTGTTCTTGGAAGTGTAAGAACAATAATGAGAAAAATAGATAATCTGATAAAAAAAGAAATATTAAAAAAAGTTGTGGTTAATTCCAAAAATGGAAATACAGGAACATATATGTATCTTGCCCCTGGAAAAAATTACAGCTCATTTTTAGATTGGGATTTTAAAGAACAGGAAGAGGAAAATAATTTTGTTTGTCCTGTGACAGATTGTCATGGGGATAGTGACAAAGTGGAAGACCCCTCT
>UQOH01000002.1 GCA_900542625.1 uncultured Fusobacterium sp. | reverse complement strand
CGGTCTCCAAAACCGAGGGTTGGGGGTTCGAGTCCCTCTTGACCTGCCATTTTTTATGGATACTAATAAAAGGTGGATTAAACTATGAAATTGTTTAGAGATGTAAAAATGGAATACTCAAAAGTTGAATGGCCTAGAAGAAAGCAGGTTGTACATGCAACTGTGTGGGTTATAGCGATGAGTGTTGCATTGAGCATATATTTAGGGGTTTTTGATATAGTTGCTTTAAGACTTTTAAAGATACTTGTATCTCTGTTTGGAGGACAATAATAATGAAAACAGTTTTAGAAAAAAAATGGTTTATGATACATACATATTCAGGGTATGAAAAAAAAGTAAAAACTGATTTAGAGCAAAAATTGGAAGCTCTGGGTATGAATACAATAGTTACCAAAGTGTTAGTACCAGAAGAACAATCAGTTGAGCTAAGAAGAGGTAAGAAAAAAACCATCAGCAGAAAATTATTCCCTGGATACGTAATGTTGGAAATGTATGCAACTAGAGAAGAAAGTGAAGATGGAATTAACTACAGTGTAGATTCTGATGCTTGGTATGTAGTAAGAAATACAAATGGAGTAACAGGGTTTGTAGGTGTTGGTTCAGATCCGATTCCTATGGAAGAGGAAGAAGTTAAGAACATTTTCAGAGTAATTGGTTACAGCATTGAAAACAGTGAAAATGAAGATGCAGAATTAATAGCAGTAGACTTTGCTGAAGGGGATTATGTGACTCTGCTTCAAGGTGGATTTGCAGGTCAGCAGGGGAAAGTTGCTGAAATTAATTTAGAAAATAGAAAAGTAAAAGTAATGGTGGAGATGTTCGGAAGAATGACTCCTGTAGAAGTAAACATTACGGATGTAGAAAAAGATTAGTTCTGTTCTAATCAGTGGGAGATAAATCACTAGTACCACATAAGGAGGAAATTTAAAAAATGGCAAAAGAAGTTATTAAAATAATTAAATTACAATTACCAGCAGGAAAAGCTAACCCTGCACCACCAGTTGGACCAGCTCTTGGACAACACGGTGTTAACATTATGGAGTTCTGTAAAGCATTCAATGCAAAAACTCAAGATAAATCAGGATGGATTATTCCAGTTGAAATTTCTGTTTACAACGACAGATCATTCACATTTATAATGAAAACTCCACCTGCATCAGATTTATTAAAGAAAGCTGCTGGAGTACAATCTGGAGCTGGAAACTCTAAAAAACAAGTTGCAGGAACTATCACTAAAGAAAAATTAAAAGAAATTGCTGAAACAAAAATGCCAGATTTAAACGCTGGATCAATAGAAGCAGCAATGTCTATAATAGCAGGATCTGCAAGATCTATGGGAATAAAAATAGAAGATTAATTACAGATCTAATCTTTGTCGGATATATTAAGTGGTAGGAGAAATCCAGTGACCACAAAAGGAGGAAATTTTTAAAATGGCAAAACATAGAGGAAAAAAATACTTAGAAGTAGCTAAGTTAGTTGATACAACAAAATTATATGAAGTTAAAGAAGCATTAGAATTAATAAAGAAAACAAGAACTGCTAAGTTCTTAGAAACTATAGAGGTAGCTTTAAGACTTGGTGTTGACCCAAGACACGCTAGCCAACAAATCAGAGGAACAGTTGTATTACCACACGGAACTGGAAAATCTGTAAAAATATTAGCAATCACTCAAGGTGAAAATATAAACAAAGCTTTAGAAGCTGGAGCAGATTATGCTGGAGCTGAAGAGTATATCGAAAAAATCCAACAAGGTTGGTTAGATTTTGATATCGTAATCGCTACTCCAGACATGATGCCTAAATTAGGAAGATTAGGAAAAATATTAGGAACTAAAGGTTTAATGCCTAACCCTAAATCAGGAACAGTTACTCCAAACATTGCAGCAGCTGTATCTGAATTCAAAAAAGGTAAATTAGCATTCAGAGTAGACAAATTAGGATCAATTCACGTACCAATCGGTAAAGCTGATTTTGATGACGAGAAAGTTTACGAAAACTTTAAAGCATTCATGGGAGAAATCATCAGATTAAAACCTGCAGATGCAAAAGGACAATATTTAAGAACTGTTGCTGTTTCTTTAACAATGGGACCAGGAGTAAAAATCGATCCATTATTAGTTGCTAAAGAAATTGGTGCGTAATTAAATCAAGTTGGATAAGAAATTTTATATAGATCCAAACTAAAGACAGTGGGTGGCGAAAGCCATAAATCCTACCGAGGTTGGACAGAGAAGTTCGTTGACCTCAGAAGAGTTTATGACCTCCGTTCCACTTCAAAAATGGTACGGAGGTAATTTTAAATAAAGAGGAGGTGGAATCGTAAAAATGGCAAATCAAGCAAAAGTTCAAGCAGTAGCAGAATTAGCAGAAAGAATTAAAAGAGCTCAATCTATCGTTTTAGTTGACTATCAAGGTATTAACGTTAAATCAGAAACTCAATTAAGAAAATCTTTAAGAGAATCTGGTGGTGAATACTTAGTTGCTAAAAACAGATTATTCAAAATAGCACTTAAAGAAGCAGGAGTTGAGGAATCATTTGACGATATCTTAGAAGGAACAACAGCATTCGCATTCGGATATGATGATGTTGTAGCACCAGCTAAGGTTATGAACGAAGTTTCTAAAGCTAATGCTAAAGCAAAAATATTCAACATCAAAGGTGGACTTTTAACAGGTAAAAGAGTTAGTGAAGCTGAAGTTGTTGCACTAGCAAGCTTACCTTCAAGAGAACAATTACTATCTATGGTGTTAAACGGAATGTTAGGACCAGTAAGAAAACTTGCTTACGGTTTAGTTGCAGTAGCTGACAAAAAAGAAGCAGCAGCTGAATAATTATTAAAAAAATAAAAAAATTATAAATCATATTATCGAAAATTATAGGAGGAAAAAATAATGGCATTCAATAAAGAACAATTTATCGCTGACTTAGAAGCTATGTCAGTTTTAGAATTAAGAGAATTAGTATCAGCTTTAGAAGAGCACTTTGGAGTAACAGCAGCAGCACCAGTTGCAGTAGCAGCAGGACCAGCAGCAGCTGAAGTTGAGGAGAAAACTGAATTCGACGTTGTATTAACAAACGCTGGAGACAAAAAAATCGGAGTTATTAAAGAAATCAGAGGAATCACTGGATTAGGATTAAAAGAAGCTAAAGAATTAGCTGACAACGGTGGAGTTATTAAAGAAGGAGCTTCTAAAGAAGAAGCTGCTGAAATAAAAGCTAAATTAGAAGCTGCTGGAGCAACAGTAGAAGTTAAATAGTTTTATTTCTAATACAAAAAATTGTACTGAATAAACAAAACAATAGGCACTCAAACTGAGTGCCTATTTTAATCATGTTATAGAGTGTTGAGTTTTATATCTAATTTTTTACTTAGTTAATACTTAATCTCTTGAAATTAATATATAATAAAATATGTTGCTTTCAATAGGTTAAGTATTGACACAATAAAAATTGAAGGGGTGTGAGTAAATGGGGAAACTCGTTGAAAGATTAAATTTTGGAAAAATCAAAGAAAGAGGAGAAATGCCTCACTTCCTTGAATTTCAATTAAATTCTTACGAAGATTTTATTCAAGCAAATAAGAATCCATTATCAAGAGAAGATAAAGGTTTAGAATCTGCATTTAGAGAAATATTTCCAATAGAGTCTTCTAATGGAGATATTAAGCTGGAATATATCGCGTATGAACTGCATGAAGCTGAAAAGCCTCTAAATGACGAATTAGAATGTAAGAAAAGAGGAAAAACATACTCTGCTTCATTAAAAGTGAGATTGAGATTAACAAATAAAAAGAGCGGAAATGAAATACAGGAAAGTTTAGTTTATTTTGGAGAAGTTCCTTTAATGACTCCAAGAGGAACTTTCATAATCAACGGTGCTGAAAGAGTAGTTGTATCACAATTACACAGATCACCAGGTGTATCATTTGACAAAGAAGTAAACCTTCAAATAGGTAAAGACCTTTTTGTTGGAAAAATTATTCCATATAAAGGAACTTGGCTTGAGTTTGAAACTGATAAAAATGACTTTTTAAATGTTAAAATCGACAGAAAGAAAAAAGTATTAGCTACAGTATTTTTAAAAGCTATTGATTTCTTTGATACAAACGAAGACATCATGGATGAGTTTTTAGAAATAAAAAAATTAGATTTATCGACTTTCTATGAGAAATATACAAGCAAGCAGGATATACTTGATGAATTAAAAGTAAAAATGGAAGGAAGCTTCCTAAAAGAAGATATAGTTGATGAAGAGAGCGGAGAATTTATCGGAGAAGCATCAACTGTAATCAGTGATGAATTAATCAGTAAAATTATAGATAAAAAAATAATGGAAATTACTTACTGGGAAGTAAAACCAGAAGAGAAAATTTTAGCTAATACTATTTTAAATGACTCTACAGCAACTAAAGAAGAGGCAGTAACAGAAGTATTTAAAAAGCTTAGACCAGGAGATCTTGTAACTATAGATTCTGCTAAATCACTTATAAGACAAATGTTCTTCAATCCTCAAAGATATGATCTTGAGCCGGTTGGAAGATATAAATTAAATAAAAGATTAGGACTTGATATTCCTGAAACACAAATTCTTTTAACTAAAGAAGACATTGTAAGAACTATGGAAATGATTATGGACCTTTACAATGGAGAAGGACATACTGATGACATAGACAATTTATGCAACAGAAGAATAAGAGGAGTTGGAGAACTTCTTTTAATGCAGATCAGAACAGGTTTAGCAAAAATGGGAAAAATGGTAAAAGAAAAGATGACAATTCAAGATTCAGAAGCTTTATCATCTCAATCTTTACTGAACACAAGACCATTAAATGCTTTAATCCTTGACTTCTTTGGATCAGGACAGTTATCACAATTCATGGACCAATCTAATCCACTGGCAGAACTTACTCACAAAAGAAGAATTTCTGCACTTGGACCTGGAGGACTTTCAAGAGAAAGAGCAGGATTCGAGGTTAGAGACGTTCACGACTCTCACTACGGAAGAGTTTGTCCAATAGAAACACCAGAGGGACCAAACATTGGACTTATCGGTTCACTTGCTACATATGCAAAAGTTAACAAATATGGATTTATAGAAACTCCATATGTAAAAATAGAAAACGGAATAGCTAAATTTGATAAAGTAGATTATTTAGCATCTGATGAAGAAGATGGATTATTCATTGCCCAAGCGGATACTAAAATTGGTGAAAACGGAGAGCTTTTAGGAGAGGTTACTTGTAGATTTGGACATGAAATCGTTCAAATATCAGGTGAAAAAGTAGATTATCTTGATGTTTCTCCTAAACAGGTTGTTTCAGTATCTGCAGGACTTATTCCATTCTTAGAGCACGACGACGCCAACCGTGCACTTATGGGATCTAACATGCAGAGACAGGCTGTACCTTTATTAAGAACAGAAGCTCCTTATGTTGGAACAGGAATAGAAAGAAAAGTTGCAGTTGACTCAGGAGCAGTTGTTATTTCTGAAGTTGACGGAGTAGTGACTTATGTAGATGCAAGCAAAGTTAAAATAGAAGGGGACGACGGAAAAGAGTATACTTACAGATTACTTAACTACGAACGTTCTAACCAAGCAATGTGTTTACACCAGAAACCAATTGCTGATCTTGGAGACAGAGTTAAGAAAGGTGATGTAATCGCTGACGGTCCTGCTACAAAAGGCGGAGATTTATCTCTTGGAAGAAATATTCTTATGGCATTCATGCCTTGGGAAGGATATAACTACGAGGACGCGATTTTAATATCTGACAGATTAAGAAAAGATGATGTATTTACATCTATCCATATTGAAGAATATGAAATTGAAGCAAGAAATACTAAACTTGGTGATGAAGAGATCACAAGAGAAATTCCAAACGTATCTGAAGAAGCTTTAAGAAACTTAGATGCAAACGGAGTTATAGTAATTGGAGCAGAAGTTGAGGCTGGAGATATCTTAGTAGGAAAAACAGCTCCTAAAGGAGAAACAGAACCTCCTGCAGAAGAAAAACTATTAAGAGCAATATTCGGAGAAAAAGCAAGAGATGTTAGAGATACATCATTAAGAATGCCTCACGGTTCAAAAGGAACAGTTGTTGAAGTTCTTGAGTTATCAAGAGAAAATGGAGACGATTTAAAAGCTGGAGTTAATAAAGCAATAAGAATATTTGTTGCTGAGAAGAGAAAAATAACAGTTGGAGACAAAATGTCTGGACGTCATGGAAACAAAGGGGTTGTTTCAAGAGTTTTACCAGCTGAAGATATGCCGTTCTTAGCTGATGGTACACACTTAGACGTTGTACTTAACCCACTGGGAGTGCCTTCACGTATGAACATCGGACAGGTACTTGAGGTTCACTTAGGACTTGCTCTTCAAAAAATTCCAAACAAAGATGAAAGATATATAGCTACACCGGTATTCGATGGAGCATCTGAAGATGAAGTTAAAGACTTCTTAGAAAAATCAGGATATCCAAGAAGCGGTAAAGTAACATTATATGACGGAAGAACTGGAGAAAAATTTGATAACCCAGTAACAGTTGGTATAATGTATATGTTAAAACTACACCACCTTGTAGAAGACAAAATGCACGCAAGAGCAATAGGTCCTTATTCACTTGTTACTCAACAGCCTCTAGGAGGAAAAGCTCAATTTGGAGGACAAAGATTGGGAGAAATGGAAGTTTGGGCACTTGAAGCTTATGGAGCATCAAACATACTGCAAGAAATGTTAACAGTAAAATCTGACGATATTAACGGAAGAACTAAGACATATGAAGCTATAGTAAAAGGTGAGGATATGCCGGAGGCAGATCTTCCAGAATCTTTCAAAGTTTTATTAAAAGAGTTCCAAGCAATAGCACTGGATGTAGAATTATTTGATAAAGAAGGAAACTTAATTAATGTTGATGAGGATTTAAGTAAAGAAGAAACTATTACAGAATTTTCATTATCATCAATGCTTGAAAAAGAATAATCAGCGTCATAAAGAGTGTATTTATTTTATATCATAAAGTGTAAAAACTTTATCTCGATTAAGGAGGCTTTACATTTAATATGGGAATAAAAAGTTTTGAAAAAATAAGAATAAAACTTGCTTCACCTGAAAAAATATATGAGTGGTCACACGGAGAAGTTACAAAACCGGAAACAATAAACTACAGAACATTAAATCCTGAGATGGACGGATTATTCTGCGAAAGAATATTCGGGCCAAGCAAAGACTGGGAATGTGCTTGTGGAAAATATAAAAGAATGAGATATAAAGGTTTAGTCTGCGAAAAATGTGGAGTAGAAGTAACTAAATCTAAAGTAAGAAGAGAGAGAATGGGGCATATAGCTTTAGCTGCCCCAGTATCTCATATATGGTATTCTAAAGGAACACCTAATAAAATGGCTCTAGTTCTTGGAATATCTCCTAAAGAACTTGAATCAGTTTTATACTTTGCAAGATACGTAGTAATAGAAAGCAACGAAGATACTCTTCCTGTTGGAAAAATATTAAATGAAAAAGAATACAAGTTATTTAAACAAATGTATGGAAATTCATTTGATGCAAAAATGGGAGCAGAGGCAATCTTAAGATTACTTGATGACTTAGATCTTCCAGCATTAAGAGATGAACTTGAAAAAGAATTAGACGATGTAAATTCAAGTCAAAAGAGAAAGAAAGTAGCTAAAAGATTAAAAATAGTTAGAGACTTTATGGAATCTAACAACAAACCAAGCTGGATGATTCTTAAAAACGTTCCAGTAATTCCTGCTGATTTAAGACCAATGGTTCAATTAGACGGAGGAAGATTTGCTACTTCTGACTTAAACGATTTATACAGAAGAGTTATTAACAGAAATAACAGACTTAAAAAATTATTAGAAATAAAAGCTCCTGAAATCGTTGTTAAAAACGAAAAAAGAATGTTACAGGAAGCTGTAGACGCATTAATAGATAACGGAAGAAGAGGAAAACCTGTTGTTGCTCAAAATAACAGAGAATTAAAATCTTTATCTGATATGTTAAAAGGAAAACAAGGAAGATTCAGACAAAACCTTCTTGGTAAAAGGGTTGACTACTCTGCCAGATCAGTTATCGTTGTTGGTCCATCATTAAAAATGAACCAATGCGGAATTCCTAAGAAAATGGCTCTTGAGCTTTACAAGCCATTTATCATGAGAGAACTTGTAAAAAGAGAACTTGCAACAAATATAAAAACAGCTAAGAAATTAGTTGAAGAAGCAGATGACAAAGTTTGGGATGTAATAGAAGATGTAATTAAAGATCATCCAGTATTACTTAACAGAGCTCCGACTCTTCACAGACTTTCAATCCAGGCTTTTGAACCAGTGTTAATCGAAGGAAAAGCTATCAGACTTCACCCATTAGTATGTTCTGCATTCAATGCTGACTTTGACGGGGACCAAATGGCAGTTCACTTAGTATTATCACCAGAAGCTATAATGGAAGCAAAACTTCTAATGTTAGCACCTAACAATATCATTTCTCCATCTAACGGACAGCCAATAGCTATTCCAGGACAAGACATGGTTATGGGATGTTTCTATATGACTAAAGACAGAGCCGGATGTAAAGGAGAAGGAAAATTATTCTCTAATAAAGAGCAGGTTTTAACAGCTTACCAAAACGGAGTTGTGGACACTCACAGTATAATTAATGTAAGAATTAAAAATGAAACAGTAACTACTACTCCAGGAAGAATTCTATTTGCTGAACTGCTTCCAGAAGAGATAAGAAACTATCATATGACTTATGGTAAAGGACCTCTTAAGAAATTAATAGGAGAGTTATATGAGAAATTCGGATTCGTAAAAGCAGTTGAAATTATAGATAAACTTAAAAACTTCGGATACCACTACTCTACATTTGCAGGAGTATCAGTTGGTATAGAAGACCTTGAAATTCCTGAAAGCAAAAAAGAAATTCTAGAAAATGCTGATAAAGAAGTATTACAAATAGAAGAAGAATATAAAGCAGGACATATCATCAATGAGGAAAGATACAGAAGAACAATCGCTGTTTGGTCAAAAGCAACAGCAGCTGTAACAGACGCAATGATGAACGGACTTGATGAATTCAACCCAGTATACATGATGGCGAACTCTGGAGCCAGAGGATCTATCCAACAGATGAGACAGCTTGCTGCCATGAGGGGTAACATGGCCGATACAAGAGGTAGAATCATCGAGGTGCCTATTAAAGCCAACTTCCGTGAAGGACTGACAGTATTAGAGTTCTTTATGTCATCTCACGGAGCTAGAAAAGGACTGGCAGATACAGCACTAAGAACTGCCGATTCAGGATACTTAACAAGAAGACTTGTTGATATCTCTCACGAAGTTATAGTTAATGCAGAAGACTGCGGAACACACGAAGGAATCGAAGTTGCAGAACTAGTATCTGACGGAAACGTAATCGAAACATTAGCAGAAAGAATAAACGGAAGAGTATTAGCAGAAGACTTAATAGTTGACGGAGAAGTAATCGCTCCTAGAAATACTCTAATCGGAAAAGAATTAATTAAGAAAATTGAAGAATTAGATATTAAGAAAGTAAAAATCAGAACACCTCTTACTTGTGCCCTTGAAAAAGGAGTATGTAAGAAATGTTACGGTATGGACCTTTCAAACCACAAAGAAGTATTACTTGGGGAAGCAGTTGGAGTTATTGCAGCTCAATCAATCGGAGAACCAGGTACACAGCTTACAATGAGAACGTTCCATACTGGAGGAGTTGCCATGGCAACAGCATCTGCTACAACTAAAAAAGCAGAGGTCAGCGGTAAACTTCAATTTAAAGATATAAAAATATTAATTAATGAAGAAACAAAAGATGAAATAGTAGTAAGTCAGTCAGCTAAAATTTCTATTGGTAACTATGACCACGAAATTCCTTCAGGAGCTATCTTAAGAGTAAAAGAGGGAGAAGTAGTAGAAGCTGGACACATCTTAGCAGATATTGACCCATACCATGTGCCAATTATTTGTGACCAAGATGGAACAGTTGCATTCAAAGAAATCTATATTAAAGCTAACTATGATGAAAAATACGGAGTTACTGAATATCTTGCAGTAAAACCAGTAGAATCTGGAGATGCCAACCCAAGACTTATCATTTATGATAAAGATCGTAACCAAAAAGCAAGTTACCCAATTCCATTTGGAGCTTACTTAATGGTTAAAGAAGGGGAAAAAGTAACTAAAGGACAAATTCTTGCTAAATTGATAAAAGAAGGAGAAGGAACAAAAGACATCACTGGAGGTCTTCCAAGAGTCCAAGAATTATTTGAGGCAAGAAACCCTAAAGGTAAAGCATTATTAACAGAAATAGACGGTAAAGTTGAAATTACTGCTAAGAAGAGAAAAGGTATGAGAGTAATCATCATCAGAAATGAAAAAGACCCTGATATATTCAGAGAATATTTAGTTTCTGTAGGAGATCACTTAGTGGTAACAGATGGTATGCTTATTAAATCCGGAGATAAAATTACAGAAGGAGCTATTTCTCCATTTGACGTATTAAACATCAAAGGACTTGTAGCAGCAGAACAGTTTATACTTGAGTCAGTACAACAAGTGTATAGAGATCAAGGAGTTACTGTAAACGATAAGCACATTGAGATTATAGTTAAACAGATGTTCAAGAAAGTAAGAATTACTAACTCTGGATCATCTTTATTATTAGAAGATGAAGTAGTTGAAAAGAGAATAGTTGATCTTGAAAATGAAGAATTAAAAGCTAAAGGTAAGAAACTTGTTGAATACGAACCAGTAATCCAAGGTATTACAAAAGCAGCTGTTAACACAGAAAGCTTTATTTCAGCAGCTTCATTCCAAGAAACAACAAAAGTTCTTTCAAATGCTGCAATAGAAGGTAAAGAAGACTACTTAGAAGGTCTGAAAGAAAACGTAATTATAGGTAAGAAGATACCAGCAGGAACAGGATATGTTGAATACAGAAATGTAGCACCTGCAGAGGTTAAAGAAGAGCAGTAATTTAAAATAAAATAGGCGACTTCCTTGTCGCCTATTTTGTCATCTCAATAATAAGGAGTTAACCCATGAGAAGTATGACAGGTTATTCAAAGCTTTCTTATCAAGATGAAAACTTTCAGATAGGAATGGAGATTAAGAGCGTAAACAACAAAAGTCTTAATCTGAAAATAAAACTTCCAAGTGTACTTAATTTTTTAGAAAATAAAATAAGAACACAAGTGGGAGAAGTTGTTACAAGAGGAAGCGTTGATTTAAAAATAGATTTTGAAGATAAAAGAGAAAATGAGAATATGTTTGAATATGATGAAAATATATGTAAAGCATATCTTAATCTTTTAAATGAAATGGAAGAAAAACTGGGAAATACATTTACTAATAAGATGGATTATCTGGTAAGAAACTTAAATGTAATAAAGAAGAAAGAAAATGATACAGATGGTTATGAAGTAATTCTTACAGAAAAACTTGATGAAATGCTGAAAGATTTTATAAAGTTTAAAATGGAAGAGGGAGAAAGACTGAGAGAATACTTCAAAGAAAGAGTAGCCTTTATAGAAGAAAGAGTTGAGATAATAAAATCTCACAAAGAAGAAGTTGTAAAAATTTATAAGGATAAACTTATAAAAAGACTGGATTCTATAAGAGGAGAAATAGAGTTTAAAGAAGAGGATATTTTGAAAGAAATACTTTTGTTTACAGATAAAAGTGATATTTCAGAAGAGATATCAAGACTTGAAAGCCATTTAAAACAGCTTAAAATAGAGCTTGATTCAGACAGCTCTACAGTTGGGAAAAAAATAGATTTTATACTTCAAGAGATGTTCAGAGAGCTTAATACTTCAGGAGTAAAATCAAATTCTTATGAAATATCAAAACTTGTTGTTGAATGCAAGAATGAGATAGAAAAAATAAGAGAACAGGCAATGAATATAGAGTAATTATTCTGGAAACGGTAAATAACTTTGACAGACTTAAATTAAAGGAGAAAGGAAATTATGAAAAAGGGAAACTTATTTGTAGTTTCAGGACCTAGCGGTGCAGGGAAGTCAACAATCTGCAGGCTTGTCAGGAAGATGTTAAATATTAACTTAGCTACTTCAGCAACTACTAGAAAACCTCGTGAAGGAGAAGTGGATGGAAAAGATTACTATTTTCTTACAATTCCACAATTTGAAGAAAAATTAAGAAACGGTGAATTTTTAGAACATGCAAAAGTACATGAAAATTATTATGGAACTTTAAAAGCAGAAGTGGAATCTCGATTGGCAGCCGGGGAAAATGTTATTCTTGAAATAGATGTGCAGGGAGGACTTCAGGTTAAAGAACAATATCCAGATGCAAATCTAATATTCTTTAAGACTCCAACAATGGACGATTTGGAAAAAAGATTAAGAGGAAGAAAAACTGATAGTGAAGAAACTATACAGCTTAGATTAAAAAACTCTTTGAAAGAACTTGAATATGAAAACCTATACGACACTTCAATAGTAAACTATACAGTGGAAAATTCTTGTGAACAATTAATTAATATAATAAACAGTAAAAATTAGGAGGAATTATGAAACAAGATATTACTTATGATGCTCTTTTAGAAAAAATACCAAATAAATATATTCTTACTATAACTTCAGGAAAAAGAGTAAGAGAACTTGTAAGCGGATCGCCTCTTTTAGTAAAAGTAAATAAAAAAGATACTTTAGTAAAAAGAGTTTTTAAAGAAATAGTAGAAGGAAAATTAACTTATACTAATGAAGAAGATACACCAGTAGTTAAGTAGGAATGAAATTATGAATATGAAAAAAATCATATTTTTGATTTTGATACTGTTAACGATGTTTGGATGCGGTCAGAAAGAAATCAGCGGGACAGCAGAAAAAAGATTTACAGAGGACAGATTTCTTTTTGGAACATACATTCAGATAATAGTTTATTCAGAAAATGAAAAAACTGCAAAATCTGCTATGGATAAAGCTTTTGATAAAATAGCAGAGATAGATTCAAAATATAACAGCAAAACAAAAGGTTCAATAATCTACAATTTAAATAATTCCGAAAATAAAGAGGCTGTTCTTGATTCTGAAGGGGTAATGCTTTTTAATGAAGTGAGAAGAGTATATGAGTTAAGTCATGGAAAATATGATATAACTGTATCTCCTCTTTTAGAAACATGGGGATTTTTTTCAGATGGAAGAGAGAATATTCCCAGTGAAGCAGAACTAAAGGAAACTTTAAAGTATGTTGATTTTGAGAAAGTTGTTTTAGAAGGAAATCTGTTAAAAATAAATAAGCCTGTAAAAGAGATTGATACAGGCTCTTTCCTTAAAGGATATGCGGTGGAAGAGGGTAAAAAAATTCTGGCTGAAGAGGGAATAAAATATGGATTTATTTCTTCTATATCGAGTATTTCTACAGTTGGAGGAAAGGCTGACGGTACTCCTTGGAAAATAGGAATACAGGATCCAAGCACTTCAAATAAAATTTTGGGAATAGCAGAAATAGAGGGAAAAGCTCTTGGGATATCAGGAGATTATCAAACCTACGTAGAAATTAACGGACAGAAATATCATCACATAATGGATAAAACTACAGGTTATCCTGTAAAAGACAAAAAACTTGTAGTGGTTATATGTGATTCAGCTTTTCTGGCAGATATGTATTCCACAGCTTTCTTTAATATGGACACAGAAGAAATTTTTAATTTTGCAGAAAAGGAAAATATTCAAGTATTGATAGTTGACGTGAACAATGTAATAAAAACTACAAAAAGTTTTAAATGGAAAAAAGAAAATGCTTGAAATAAAACGGAGAAACTAATATAATACTAAGGAACAAAAAAATTTAGGGGGTTAAATAAAAATGGAACAAATCATGTATCTTGGAATAGTAGCAGGTATTGTTGCACTAGCAGCTGCATTCTATTATTCTAAAAAAGTGGAAAGTTATGAAATTAACATTCCAAAAGTAGCTGAAATTACAGAAGCTATCAGAGAAGGAGCAATGGCATTCCTTGTTGCTGAATACAAAATCCTTATCTGGTTCGTAATTATCGTTGGTGCAGCATTAGGAATATTCATTTCTGTTAACACAGCAATCGCATTCGTATTAGGAGCTTTAACATCAGCTCTTGCTGGAAACATCGGAATGAGAATAGCTACTAAAGCAAACGGAAGAACATCTATCGCAGCTAAAGAGGGAGGACTTGCAAAAGCTCTTGACGTAGCATTCGCCGGTGGAGCAGTAATGGGACTTTCAGTTGTTGGATTAGGTATGTTAATGCTTTCTTTATTAATGTTATTTATGGGAAAAGACGCAGTTGGATTTACTGACATCACTGGATTTGGAATGGGAGCATCTTCAATAGCTCTATTTGCAAGAGTTGGTGGAGGAATCTATACTAAAGCTGCTGACGTTGGTGCTGACCTAGTTGGTAAAGTTGAAGCAGGAATTCCTGAAGATGACCCAAGAAACCCAGCTACAATCGCTGACAACGTTGGAGATAACGTTGGGGACGTTGCAGGAATGGGTGCTGACTTATTCGAATCTTATGTTGGTTCAATAATAGCAGCAGTTACATTAGGATTCTTATCTTATGAAGCAACAGGTGTAATGGGATATGCAGTAGCTCCAGTTATTTTATCAGCTTTCGGAATCATTGCATCAATCATTGCAACAGTTACAGTTAAAACAGATGATCCTACAAAAGTTCACGCTAAATTAGAAGGTGGAACAAGAATCGCTGGTGTTTTAACAATAATCGCTTCTTTTGGAATCGTTAAATACTTACAAATGCCTATGGGTGTATTCGGAGCTATCGTTGCAGGATTAGTAGCAGGAATCTTAATTGCTTACTTCACAGGAATCTATACAGATACTGGTAAAACAGCAGTTAACAGAATTTCTGATGCAGCTTCAACAGGAGCAGCAACAGCAATTATCGAAGGATTAGCAGTTGGTATGGAATCAACAGTTGCTCCTATCGTAGTTATTTCTGGTGCAATCTTAGTAGCATTTAAATCAGCTGGATTATATGGAATCGCTATAGCTGCAGTTGGAATGCTTGCAACTACTGGAATGGTAGTAGCAGTTGACGCTTACGGACCAGTTGCAGACAACGCAGGTGGAATCGCTGAAATGTCAGATCTTCCTCACGAAGTTAGAGAATGTACAGACAAACTAGACGCAGTTGGAAACTCAACAGCAGCAGTTGGTAAAGGATTTGCAGTTGGTTCTGCAGCTCTTACAGCATTATCTCTATTCGCATCATACAGAGAAGCAGTTAATAACTTAACAGCTGACGAATTAAGAATAGACGTTACTAACCCAGATGTAATCGTTGGATTATTTATCGGAGGTATGTTAACATTCTTATTCTCTGCATTAACTATGACAGCAGTTGGTAAAGCAGCTATGGAAATGGTTGAAGAAGTTAGAAGACAGTTCAGAGAAATGCCTGGAATTATGGAAAGAAAAGTTAAACCTGACTATAAAAAATGTGTTGAAATTTCAACTCACTCTTCATTAAAACAAATGATCGTTCCTGGATTACTAGCAATCGTTGCTCCAGTAGTTGTTGGATTATGGTCAGTTGAAGCTCTTGGAGGACTTTTAGCAGGTTCTCTTGTTACTGGTATCTTAATGGCTATCATGATGGCAAACGCTGGAGGAGCTTGGGATAACGGTAAGAAACAAATCGAAGGTGGATACAAAGGTGACGGTAAAGGTTCTGACAGACATAAGGCTGCAGTTGTTGGGGATACAGTAGGAGACCCATTCAAAGATACATCTGGACCAGCTCTTAACATCTTAATCAAACTAATGACTATAGTTTCTCTAGTATTAGTTCCATTATTCGTAAAATTTATGTAATTTAATATTTAATAAAAATAAAGGCGGCGCAGTTTTCTGCGTCGTTTTTGTTTTTTTTGAATATAAATATTATTAAAAAAAGGAGAAAAGAAGATGAAAGAAATTAAAGTAGGAAAAGAAATTATGAAATGCTATAAGTTAAACAGTATTTCAGAAAGAAGAAAAGGAAATTATAGTGGATTATGTATGTTTGGATATTTTGATAATTTATCAGATGAAACAACAGGATTTGGAGAGTGGGGATATTATAAAAATGGATTAAGAAATGGTAATATAGTAATTTGGAATAGAGAAAGAGGATGTACAAGAGGATACTGCAAAGAGGAAATGTTAGAAGGAGAAGTTATATATAATTATATTTCAGGAAATATGGAAAAATGTAATTATAAAAATGGAGTAAGAGAAGGAAGTTCATTATATATATGGAAAAATGGAGGGCTGGAAGAAAGATATTATAGAAATGGAACTAAAAATGGTACAGCTATAAGAAAGTTTATGAATTATTGTGAAGAACATATAATTTATGTTAATGATGCTGTACATGGAAAATCAAAATACATATATCCAGATGGAAGATATAAAGAAAGAATTTATGATAATGACAGAATAATAGGAGATGAAATTTTATTTACAAAAGAAGGAGAGTTTATTGCAGTTATAAAAAATAAAAATGAGGAAGAAAGAAATGAGAAAGAGATAAATTATGAATTTTTAATAGAAAAAATAACAGATAAAATTTCAGAGAATATATACGAAATGTTAAAAGAAATAGATTTTAATTCAAATAAAAAAACAGGATTACTTTTAAAAAAAGAAACAGAAAAAAAGCTGGAAGTATTGGAAAAAATTATGGGTGAAAGTAAAGAAAATATTATAGACATAGTGGTAAATAAATATAATCAAATAAATTTATTGACAGAAAAAATAAATTTTAAAGATGAATATGGAAGAAAACAAGGAAAATGGGTAGAACATGATAGATATGAAGAAAGTGAAGGAAGCTATATAGATAATATGAAAGATGGAGAATGGGTAATATACGATACAGATGGTGAAAAAAGAGCAATTCAAAAATATATAAATGGCAAATTATATGCCGAAAATCATTTTGATGATTATTATCATGAACTGCGTAAATGGGAAGTTGATGAAAATGGGAAGAAGCAAGGAGAATGGATTAGAGAAAAGAATATAAGTATTTTTGATGAAAAAAGTGAAATATACTGTCGGGTAAGAGAGGTTATACAATATGAAAATGATTTAGCTCAAGGAAAGTTTGTTTCGTATGATTATAATGGGAATAAATGTGAAGAGGGATATTATAAAGATGGTAAATTAAATGGAAATTATAAATGTTTTATTGGTGAAACAGGAAAAATTGTTTTAGAAGGAGAATACATAAATGGAAAAAGAGAAGGTAAATGGAAAGAATCAAGATATGGAGAAGTTATTTATAAAAATGGTTTAAAGACAGGTGAATTTTCTTGGTGCAGTGGTAAAACATTAATAAAAAAAGAGATTTATAGAGAAGATGGAAAAATGAAAATAGAAAGTAGTTATTATTCTTCAGGAGAAATAAGAGCAGTTAGAAATTACAAGTTTAATGGAGAAGAATATAAACAAGAAGGAATAGCAGTCCGTTCAACAGCTAAAAATAAATATTTAGTAACTACTTATACAAATGGTACAAAAGATGAAGAGTGGTCTAAATGGGATAGAAGTTATGAAGAATTAATAGAGAAATTAGGAATATAGATATTAATAATAAAAATATTATAAATTTTTGAAAAAAGAAGTAGTTAAAAATAAAGGGATAAATGAAAAAATAAGAGAATTTTTAAATTTGAAAAAAGAACAAGTGTGGTGTAAGTCCCAAAAATTGACAGTACTAAAATGGAAATAGTGTAAGGAATAAATATAAAAACAGGTCAAAAAAAATAAATTTTCAAAAAGTATTTACAAATATCAAAAAATAGGTTATAAAGATAATATGATTGTGCCTTGAGAAAGCACATTAGCGAGAAAAACGAGAAATTTATTCAAGGAGGAGATTTTATTATGAAAAAGTTAGCACTTTTATTAGGAGCATTATCATTAGTATCTTCAGTTGCTTATGCAAAAGAAGTTGTACCTGCAGTAGAAGAAGTTGTAGTTGTTGAAGAAGTTAAAGCTGTTGAAGCACCTACTTTAAGAGTAACATCTTTTGGACAAGGATTAGAGTTTGACAACACTTCTGGAAACAAAGCAGACATAGCTGAAGGAATGCACTTCTCTAACTCTGTTGGATTAGCATACGGAGACGACTGGACATTCGGATTAATGGCAAGAAAAACTTGGAAAGTAGATACAGATGATCATATCAACTCTACAGGAGGATTCAGAATTGATATGGATGCTTGGAGAAAATTCGATAACTACTCTTTAGGAGCTAGATGGAGACAAGAAAAAGATAAAGACAGATTCTATTTAAGAGGTAAATATGCTTACGGAATGTTCTCTGGAAACATGGATGTAGCTTACCAATCAAATAATACTGAATCTACAGCAGCTTCTACAGCAGCTAATGATGGATGGTACTTTGAAGGTACTCCAGTTGCAGTAACAGTTGGTCCTGTAACTGCTGGATACTATGTAAAATCTGAAAATATTGTTGCAGTAGGAGATAATCATGGAGTTGACTACTGGTTCAGACATCAATTAAGATTATCTATGCCTATTTACTCTGGAGAAAAATTAAATGTTGGAGTACAATATGGATGGGAATTTGCTAATAATTTAGAATTAGCTGATAACAATACTTATTCTTATAAACATGATGCAGACTCTCATATCTTATGGTTAAACGCATCATATAAAGTTACTGAAAACTTAACAATAGATGGATACTATGAATATGATATGTTCAAATGGGAACTAGAAGGAGATAAAAACGGAAAAGGTGTTGGAGATCAAACAGATAAAGACTCTAATAAATACTATGGAGAGTTCTACATTGGATGGACTTACACATTCTAGTTTAATCTAGTAAATTAAAAATAATAAAATTTTTTAAGAGAGGTTTTTAAAACCTCTCTTTTTTTATGTAGATTTTTATATATGACAGAACAGTAAATGAAAAACCGGATATTTATATTAAAAACATAACACTTTTGATAATTTGATAGAATAAAAAAATTATAAAATAGATGTTAAAAATCAGCTAAAAATTTCAAATAATAGAATTAAAATATTTTTTACTTCAGGAATAAAACATCTTTTAAATGCCATTAAATAAATACAATTTAAATAATATGTATTATTTTAGTAAAAAAAAAGTAAAATAAAAACAAAAATATCAAAAAAACTATTTACAAAATTTAGAAAATAGTGTATTATTAAAAGCGAGAACGTATGTGCTCGTGAACATATACGTAAAAATTGAGAAATGAGAAAATATATTGAGGAGGATTTTATTATGAGAAAAGTAGCACTTTTATTAGCATCATTAGGAATCGTTGCTGCAGCTTATGCTGAACAGCCAAAATTAGAAGTTACACATGTTGGACAAGAAATCGAAATAGAAAACCAAGCAGGAAATGAAGATTTTGATGAAGTTAACTTATTCAACATGGTTGGATTAAAATATGAAGATTGGACATTTGGTTTACAAGCTGGTAAACAATGGGGAATAAACTTAGGAGATAACAGCGACATCAGCAGCAAAAACCATAGACTACAAATAGATGTATGGAACAAAGTTACTGATGAATTAAAATTAGGAGCTAGATTCAGAGGAACTAAAGAATATGACAGATGGTATGCTAGATGGGACTATAAACACGGAATGTTATGGTCTGCAGGGGATATCTGGTATCAAGCAGAAAACGGAAGTGCTAAACAAGATACATTACAGTTTGAGGTATTCCCAATCGGGTTACAATACGGACCATTAAAAGTTGGATATTTTATCAACTATGTTCAACAAATGGGAGATGTAAAAGATGGTGAAAAAGATTATTATTTAGAGCACCAAATCAGAGCATATGCAACTCTTTATAAAGGAGAAAAATTAACAGTAACTACTGAAGGTAGATTTACTTTAGCTGCTGATAATGAATATAAAGGTGCAGAGCCTGGATACAGACACTATGATAACTTTGGAAGAAACAGAATCTATTTAGGAGGTTCTTACCAATGGACAGAAAACTTATCAGTATATGCTAACTATGGATATGAGTTCAGAGATTGGAAATATGAAAATGGCGATACAGAAGCAAAACAATCTGCAAAAGATAGAACTGCTGACAACTACCAAGATATTATAGTTGGATGGAAATACACATTCTAGTTTAATCTAGGATAATTAAATATTATATAGGAAAAATAAAAAACTGCTAACTTTGGAAATTTCTTATAGATTAAAGACGGTATTGAAAAATGCCGTCTTTTTTATATAGGACAGGAATTTTCAAAAAATATTGACAAAATAAGATTAAAATGATATTATTTTAATACAATAAGAGAAAGACATCTATAACGCTTATCAGCCTTAAATGGCAGGGTACGTCCCTCAAGATAGGCGTTTTTTATTTTCCTTCAAAAATTTTTAAATTTAAAGTATAATATTTTTAAATATTTTATTTTAATTTACAGGAGGAGTTATGCTTGTCAGTAAGACACTAGAAGAACAGATTGAGATTTTTAAAAGCAGAGGAATGGCAGTTAATGATATAGAGTTTGCCAAAAACAAGTTAAAGCATATTAATTATTATAAATTAAAAGAATATTCATTATCTTTTATGAAAGAAGGAGTTTATAAGGATATAAGTTTTGAAGAACTTATAGATGTTTTTTATTTAGACAGAGCTTTAAGAGTAAATTTAATTCACAATATAGAAAAAATTGAAATATCTTTAAAAACGCAAATAGCAAAGGTATTAGGAAAATATGGTCCTTATGGATATTTATATTTTAATAACTGGGTGGATAAAGAAGAATATTGTAAGCATTATATAAAAGATCAAGAAAAGAAATTCAAGGAACAAATTAGAAAAAATTTATCTGAAAGAAGTAATGAAATCATTAAAAAATTTAAATCAGAACATTTGGAAGAACAAAATATTCCAATTTGGATGATAGTTGAAACATTAACTTTAGGAGAAACTATAAATTTGTTCAAATTAATGGCTCCTGCTTTAAAAACAGAAATAGCAAGAACGTATTCAATTCCTTCGGCTGATTTTTTTGAAAACTGGATTTATAAAATAAAATTAATTAGAAATTTATGTGCTCATAATATGAAAATATATGACTTAAAGTTAGGGCAAAAAACAAAGATTTTAGATGAATGGAATGAGATAGGAATAGATTATAATAAATTACCTTTGATTTTATTAATAATACAACATTTAATATATTCGATTAATCCTTTTTATAAATCCAGAACATTAAATTGTATTCAAGTCTTTTTACAAAAATATCCACATAGAAGAAAAAATTTTGGTTTAAGAAATAATATTTCATTAGAAAATATAAGAAAATATAAAAGAGAAAAGCATTAAAACAGCAAAAGTTTTATAGGTTAATTTTGAAAAATACCGTCTTTTTTTGTAAAAAATAATAAAACTAAATTCAATTTAAACTTTTAAACAAATCTTCACGTCATAACAGTGTATAAAAAATAATTCATAATAATGGAAATTCTCTTCCTTGAATTATTAAAATTTCTCAAATTCTCATGATTTTCTCAAAAAAGCATAGTAAAGATTGGATATTTTCGTGTCCAATTTTTATTTTGCAAAAAAATAGAATTAATCTAAACTAAAAAGAAATTTTGTATTAAAGAAAAATTTTTTAAACTTTTTAATATAAATCGTCGTCTTAAGTATGTAAATAAAAATAAGAAAAATTAATAACTAAATTGTAATAAAATTTCTCCCCTTAAGCAAACTGTCAGCAGTTTGCTTTTCTCATTTTTTGAGTTTGTAAAGGAGAGATTTATCAGATATAATTAATATATAAAATTTAACAAAACAAAGGGGAAGTAAGATGAAAAAAATATTAGCAGTGTTTTTTATATTAATGAACATTTTCAGTTTTGCAGAAACAAAAGAAATAAACATGAATGAGATAGATGCAGTTACATCTGCCTCAATAGTTCCTGAAAGCTATGTAAAAAAATATACTCCTAAGGGATTTACAGATTCTGATGCTAAAAAAGCACTTTTTATTATTGGTGATATGAGAAAGAACAGTATCACTTTTGATATGGCGTATACAGCAATGAAATTTTTTGAGGATAACGGTATGGAGGTTACTCTTCGTGACCTTTATGAAATGAACTGGAATCCGGTTCTTTCAATGGATGAATTTTATTATCAGAAAGACGGGATAGGAACTCCTAAGGAGGACGTGGCATATGAGCAGGAACTTGTACGTCAAGCTGATTATATTATTTTTGTTTATCCTAACTGGCATGATACAGCAAATGTTATGGTAAAAGGATATCAGGAGAGAGTGTTTGCCAAAAAATTTGCTTATGAAGATGGAGAAAATGGGGCTCTTAACGGGCTGCTTAAAGGAAAAGGAATATTTACTATAATGAACTGCGGTTTCCTTGGAGGAGGAAGAGGATTTATAGACGGCGGAATAGGAATAGACAACAAGAGATGGAATTCTTATATGAAAGCTTTTAAAGTTCTTGATGATGATCTGGCAGAGTTCTGGGGAGCAGAGAACTGCGGAAGATATGTAACAGACCTTTATCCGAGAAACAATTCAAAAGATTATAAGGAAAATCTTGAAAGATTGAGAGCAGACCTTAGAAATTATTTGAAAGATGTTTTTATAAACGGAAAAAGACCTAAAAAATCATTTTTCTAGGAGCGTAAAAAATGAGATTAAATAGAGAATTTTATATGAAAGATGCTGTAACAGCAGGTAAAGAACTTCTTGGAAAGATAATTGTAAAAAAGAGAGCAGACGGAAAAATTTTCAGCGGAAGGATAACAGAAGTTGAGGCATATATGGGAGCTGTGGACAAAGCAAGCCACTCTTATGGAAACAGAAGAACAAAGAGAACAGAGGTTATGTATAAAGAGGGTGGTTACTCTTATGTTTTTCTCATTTATGGAATGTATGAATGTTTTAATGTGACAGTGTCAGATGAGGGAAAACCTGAGGCTGTTTTAATAAGAGGAGTAGAACCTCTTGAAAACAGGGAAATAATGCAGGCAGAGAGAAAAGTAAAAAAGGAAAAAGATATTTCCAATGGTCCCGGAAAGCTTACAAAGGCATTGGGCATAACAAGAGAGGACAATGGAACAGATCTTGTGACAAGCGATGTAATATGGCTTGAGGATGACGGCTACATTGTAAAAGATGTGGTTGAGACAACAAGGATAGGAATTGATTATGCAGAGGAAGATGCTTTGAAACCATGGAGATTTTATATAAAAGACAGTATTTTTGTTTCAAAAAAGTAAAAACAGCATTTTGGAGAGTCTAATAAAATATATTAACTATTTAAGAGGTCTGCTTATGAAAAAAAATATAAAAGGAATTATACAGATAATTCACGGCATGAGTGAACATGAAGGAAGATATTCTCATTTTTTTAAGTATTTTGAGGAAAGAGGATACAAAGTAGTTATGCTGGAGCATATTCATCATGGAAAAAGATGTGAAGAGGGAAAAGAAGGAATATTTGAAAATGATTTTCACAAGATGATAGAGGACCAGACAGCCTTTACACACAAAATGAAAGAAAAGTATAAGAATATACCTTATTTTATTTTCGGGCACAGTATGGGCTCTTTTATCGCTCAGGAGCATATGAAAAAATGCAGTGATATTATATCAGGGTATATAATATGCGGTTCTTGTTATGAACAGAAAATTTTATGGAAGCTTGGACAATTTGCAAGCAGCATATTAGATAAAATTTATCATAACAAAAGAGCAGTGATAATAAGAAAACTTATATTTTTAAATTCAAACAGCAGAATAAAATCAGAATATTATGTTAATGAAAATTCATGGCTTTCCCGTGACATTGAAGAAGTAAAGAAATACAGCAGTGATTCTTTGTGCGGCTTTACTTACAGCAGCAGTTTTTATAAGGGCTTTTTTATATTTTTAAATAAGCTTTATAAAAAAGAGGACTTTGAAAAGATAAGAAAAGATATTACTATATTAATAATATCAGGAGATATGGATCCTGTGGGGCTTTATGGAAAGGGTGTTGTTCAGCTTGAAAAGTTTTACAGGAACATGGGCTTTAAAAATATGATGTGCCGTCTTTATAAAGGGGCAAGGCACGAACTGCACAATGAAATAAACAGAGAGGAAGTTTTTTATCATATAGAGAAGCAGCTAAAATAAGGAGGTTTTCAATGAAGAAGATGTTGTGTTGTTTTCTTATGCTGTTAATGCTTGGATGCGGCAGGGAAAATGTGAGTGAAACAGAAAATGTAAAAACCAATGCGGAGATTTCCAAGACAGAAAAAGCAGAAGAAATAAAAGAGGAGATAAAGAATTTTGAAATAAAAAATATTTCAACAAATTCTGACGGGATGCCTAGAATAGAGATAGAATTTACAGATGACTTAGCTCAAAATGAAAATATTGATGCATATGTAAAAGTCAGCGGTGATGTAAAATATACTGTTTTAAGAGATAAAAACAAGATAATAATAAATGGGGATTTTAAAATAGGCAGCAATTACAGTGTTGAAATTTTAAAAGGACTTAAGGGAAAAAATGGAAAACAGATTGAAGAAAATATAGTAAAAACAGCTGTATTTAAAGAGATAGAGCCTAAACTTGTTTTTTCAAATGATGGAATTATTCTTCCTGCAGGAAATAAAAAAATAGCTTTTAAATCTGTAAATGTAAAAAAAGTAAATCTGAAAATAAAGAAAGTCTATGAAAACAATACAACTCACTTTTTACAGGAGTTTATTTTTAAAGGAAACGGAAATATATTTGATTATGGTGTAGAGGGACGTTTTAATGAAGTGGGAGATGTAGTTTTTGAAAAAACTTACGATCTTAATGCAGAGAAAAATATATGGAAACAGACAGAGGTTGAGCTTGGAGATTTTGTTGATTATAAAGGGTTATTTATTGTTGAACTTACTTTTGATGAAAAGGGAATAGACTATACTTTCCCGGAAAATACAGATTCATGGCAGAAATATAATCTTATAAGAAACAATGGAAGAATAGGAAAAGCTGTTCTTCTTTCTGATATGGGTATAATTGCTGAAAAAGAAAGAGACAAAGTTACAGTAACGGTAATGGATATAATAAAAAACAAACCTTTAAAAAATGCAGATGTAACATTGATAACTTATAATAACCAAGTTTTACAGAAGGGAAAAACAAACGACAAAGGGGAATTTGTTTTTGATAAACTGGATAATATGATGTATGTTCTGGCTGAGTCAGGAGAGGAAAAATCAATTTTAAAATTTGGTGATTCTCAGCTTTCTTATGATGGTTTTGCAGTTGACGGAATATATGCTTCTAAGGGAGTTAAGAGTTTTATATATACTGACAGAGGAATTTACAGACCGGGAGACAATATTTATATCTCGTTTATTGTGAGAAACGATAAGGAAAAACTTCCTGAAAATCACCCTATAAAAATAAATGTATATTCACCAACAGGAAAGAAATTTATTGAAAATCATGTTATAAATGAAAGCAGAGATGGATTCTATACATACTCTTTCAAAACTAATCTTGATTCTGAAACAGGAATATGGAGAGTGGAAACAGAGATAGGAAGCGAAAAGTTTGTAAAAGATATCTCTGTGGAAACAGTTGTTCCATATAAAATAAATGTGGAAACAACACTCCCTGAAAAAGTAGATTTGAATGAGAGCAGAGAATTGAGTACAGAGATAAAATCTGATTATCTGTTTGGTGCACCGGCAGGAAATCTTGCTTACACAAGTGAGCTTGAAGTGAGGGAAGACAGTATTAATTTTGAGAAATACAGAAACTATATTTTCAAAAACCCTACAAGCTATACTTTCTATTACAATGATTATAAAGAGGGAAAACTTGATGAAAATGGAAAAGCAGCAGTAAAATTTGATATTTCTCAGATAGCGCCTAAGAATATAAATCTAACAGGAATGGTTACAACAAGGGTTATAGAAACAAGCGGCAGACCTGTAACAAACAAAGATACTGTGGCTCTTAACAAATTTGACAGTTATGTGGGAATAAAAATTCCTGAAGATACATATATAAAAAGCGGAGATAAACTTAATCTTGAAGTTATAGCTGTATCAGAAAATGGAGAAAACCTTGTATCAGGAAGAAATCTTGTGTACAGAGTATATAAGAATGAATATTCTTGGTGGTGGGATTATAACAGCTACAATTCATTTATGAGATCTATAAAAACAGACAGAAACACAACTCTTGTTTATGAAAAAGAGTTTGTATCTTCTGACAAACCATATATTATAGATTATGCTGTTGAGGGCAGCGGAGAGATATTTGTGGAAGTGGAGGACAAAGGAACAGGACAAAGCACAGGTATCAATCTTTATGCAAGCACATGGCAGGATTCAAGTCTTAACAGAAAAGTTGATAAATTGAAAATAGAAACAGAGAAGAAAAAATATAACATAGGAGATACAGCAAAGGTTATATTTGAAGGAACAAAAGGAGCAAAAGCACTTATTACAGTTGAAAAATCAGGAATGGTTATAGACAGAAAATGGATAGATGCAGAGAACATTAAAAATGTATATGAAATGAAAGTAACAAAAGAGATGTTCCCTAATGCTTATGTAAAAATCGGGCTTTTCCAAGATTATAACAGTGCAGATAATGACAGACCATTAAGACTTTACGGAGCAGTTCCTGTTGTGGTTGAGGATAACAGCACAAAACTTAACATACAAGTGGAAACTCCAAAAGAGATAAAACCAAATGAAAAATTTACAGTAAAAGTAAGAAATGCAGAAAAAACAAAAATGAATTATACTGTAGCTGTTGTTGATGAGGGAATTTTGGATATAACAGGATTTAAAACTCCTGATCCATGGAATTATTTTTATCAGAAACAGGCAATGCAGGTTCTTTCTTATGACAACTATTCTGAAATCATAGGAAAAACTATGGGAGAAGTTCATCAGATTTTAAAAACAGGAGGAGATGGATTTGTCAACGAAATGGCAATGGTGAAATCTGCTCAGAGAGCAAAAGATATGGGAATAGAAGATGTGCAGAGATTTAAGCCTGTGGCAATGTTTGAAGGTGTTCTTACAACAGACGACAATGGCGAAGGTACTGTTGAGTTTACAATGCCTAATTATATGGGTGCAGTAAAAGTTATGGTTGTTGGTGCTGACGATAAAAAATATGGCAGCGGAGAAAGTGAAATAGTTGTTAAAGCTCCTGTTGTAATGGAAACTTCTCTTCCTCGCAGTTTAAAAACAGGAGACGAATTTACAGTTCCTGTTTCAATATTTGCTCTTGAAGATAATATTGGAGAGATAAAAGTAAATATTAATTTTATGGGTCACACTGATACACAGACAGTAACTTTAAACAGCAAAGGAAACAAAACAGTTTACTTTAAAGAAAAAGTCGGCAGTGAAATTGGAAATGGAAAAGTAAAAATTTCTGTTTCATCAGATGTGTATAACTATGAAGAAGAAACAGATATAAATATTAATTCAAACAATCCGTATATTTATATTAACAGTGTAAAAACAGCAGAGGGAGGAAAAGAACTGAAATTTACTCAGCCTGAAGACTATATAAAAGGCAGTGTAAACAGCATGATAACAATTTCAAACTCTCCTATTTTTGCAATAGACCAAAGACTGAACTGGCTGATAAGATATCCTTACGGCTGCGTTGAGCAGACAACATCAGCAGTGTTCCCGCAGTTATATATTGATGTGCTTACAGACAGTAATAAATTTGACAGAGATAAAATTACAGGAAATATTAATGCAGGAATAACAAAACTTGGAAAATATCAGCTTTATGATGGTTCGTTCTCATACTGGCCCGGAGGAAATACAGATTTATGGTCAACAAATTATGTGGGACATTTCTTGATTGAGGCGAAAAACAGAGGATATTATGTTCCTGATGATATGTATAACAGATGGCTTTCTTATGAAAAGAAAATAAGCAGAAGCAGTGAGATATCTCTTGAGGCAAAGGCTTATTCTCTATATCTTCTTGCTCTTGGAGACTCACCGGAAGTAAGCGAGATGAACCTTGTGTACGAAAACTATTTTAATGATTTGAGCACAACAGGAAAATGGTATCTGGCAGCAGCATACAAACTTATCGGTGAGGACAAACTGGCAGTTGAAACAGCAGAAAAACTTTCTGTAACACCTGACAAACAGGAAGATGAATATTACAGATACAGTTATGGTTCAGAACTTCGTGATAAAGCTGTAATACTTAATGCTTACTATACAATTTACGGCAAAGTTCAGGGAGGATTATACAGAGAAATCCTTGGAAGACTTCAGTCTGATGAATGGCTTTCTACTCAAAGTGTGGGATATTCTCTTATGACACTTGCAAAAATGACAAATAAAGAAAGTGAAAACGATATTTCAGGTGTTCTTATTCTTGATAATAAGCAGATAGAGTTTAAAACAGAAAAAGGAGTATTTGAATATAATATTCCTGCTGATGTTAAGAATATAAAAGTATCATCAAAGAGCAGTATGTTTGTAAATTATTACTGGGAAGGAGTTCCTGTAAATTATAATGGAGAAGATATTGCACAGAACATTAAGATTGAAAGAAAATATTATGACAATAATGGAAACGTTATTGATCCGAAAGTTCTTTCATCCGGTGACAGTTTCTGGCTTGAAATAAAAGTTCTTCCGGCAGACAATACAGAGAGATATATGTTTGTAAATGATGTGGCTCTTACTCAGGTTCTTCCAAGCGGCTGGGAAATTGAAAATATAAGAGCAGTAAACGGAGAATATCCTCAGTGGATACAGGAAAGAATGGGAAACACTTATGTTGAATATGAAGATATAAGAGATGACAGAGTGATGTGGTTCTTTGATTTCAGCAATTATAACAGCACAGGAAATACATTCTTTGTAAAAGTTAATGCTGTAACAAAAGGAAGTTTTGACTTCCCCGGAACAACAGCAGAAGCAATGTATAACAACAGTTATCAGGCTTATCTAAAAGGATTCAGAGCAGAGGTTAAATAATGAAAATAATATACAGAGCAGTTTTGTTTTTAACAGCTGTTATTGTTATTATCACAAGTGGAATTTATGCAGGATTTAATGTAAAAAATACAGAGAAAATTTTCGAGGACAGATACAGTGTATCTGTCCTTGATGATAAAGGAAATATAATCGGAGTATATCTTAACAAAAATGAGCAGTGGCATTTGAAAAGCACAGATATAATTCCGGAAAAACTTAAAACAGCAGTAATGACATTTGAAGATAAAGATTTTTATAAACATCACGGAATAGATTTTTCTGCTGTTGTCAGAGCATTGAAAGATAATATTTTTGAGGGAAGAAGAACAGGTGCAAGCACAATTACAATGCAGACAGCCAAAGCACTTGAACCTAAAGAAAGAAGCTATTTTAATAAATATAAAGAGATGGTACATGCTTTAAAACTTGAAAGATATTATTCAAAAGATGAAATATTTCTCATGTATCTTAACAATGTTCCATATGGAGGAAATATTGTAGGATATAAAACAGCCTCATATATGTATTTTCAAAAAAATCCAAAGGAACTTACTTGGGCAGAGTCAGCACTTCTTGCTGTTCTTCCAAATTCTCCCGGGCTTATGAGTGTGGAAAAAAACAGGGAGAAACTTATAAACAAGAGAAACAGCCTTTTAAAAAAGATGTATGACAAAAATATAATTGATGAAAGGCAGTACAGGCTTTCTCTTAAAGAGCCTATACCTGAAAAAAGATATGCTTTCAAATCTCTTGCTCCTCACCTTGTAAGACGCCTTATAAATGAAAACAGTGATAAAATAATAACAAGTACAATCAACAGTGAGCTGCAGGAAAAGACAGAGAAAATTGTAAAAGATTATTCTGAATTTTTAAAGACACAGGGAATAAATAATGCAGCAGCACTTATTATTGATAATAAGACATATGAAGTAAAAGTATATGCAGGTTCACAGAATTTTTATGATTTCAGCAGAAACGGACAGGTAGATGCAGTTACAGCTTTAAGATCTCCCGGTTCTATACTGAAACCCTTTTTGTATGCAAAATCAATAGATGAAGGAATAATTGCACCTCAGTCGAAAGTTCCCGATGTTCCTTTGTATTTTTCAAATTTCAGTCCCCAGAATGCCAATAAAAAATATTATGGTATGGTGGAAATGAAAGATGCTCTTATAAAATCGTTGAATATTCCTTTTGTACAGCTTTTGAAAGAGTATGGAGAGGACAGATTCTTTTTCTTTTTAAAAGAGGTACTGGGATTTGCAGATACGGATTATTCAAGATATGGGCTTTCTTTGATTCTGGGAACAAAAGAATTGAGTATGGAGAATATTGGAAAACTTTATGCAGGGCTTGCAAATTATGGAAATTTTAAAAATTTGAAATATATAAAAAACCAGCCTGATGAAAAAGGAGAGCAGCTTATTTCCAAAGGTGCAGCATATCTTACAGCATCAACTATAAAAGAATTGGAAAGACCGGGAATAGAAAGATTTTACAGGGAGAAAAATCCAATTTCATGGAAAACAGGAACGAGCCATGGACGCCGTGACGGCTGGGCAGCAGGAATAACTCCAAAATGGACTGTAATTGTGTGGACAGGAAATTTTACAGGAGAGGGAAACCCTAATCTTACAGGAGTGTTCAGTGCCGGAAATCTGCTTTTTAATATTTTTAAGATTCTTCCAAAGGGAGAAAAAGAATTTGCAGAGCCTGATGATCTGATAAAAATAAAAGTTGATTCAGAGACAGGATACAGGCTGAAATATGATGTTTTATCAAAAGAGATATTATATCCTGAAAGTGCAAAACCTTTGAGAACATCTCCTTATTATAAAAAGATTTTTGTAAACAGCAGAGGGGAAGAGATTGATTCGAGAAGTCCTGACTTTGCAGAGAGAAAAGAAAAAATTATCCTTACATATCCTATTGAGGTTATAAACTATTTTGTAAGGGAAAATCTGGATATTTCAAATATATTTAACAGCAGAGTAAATAAAAAAACAATAAAATTTATATATCCTTCTGATAATTTAAAAATAATTATTCCTAAAGATTTTGATGGAGAAAAAAGTGTTATAGTAAAAACGGCTAACCTTAAAAATCAGGAACTTTACTGGTATGTTAACAAGGAATATATCGGCAGAGGAAAAGAAAAAGAGAAAAGCTTTAATCTTAAAGAGGGAAAATATGAAATAACAGCAGCAGCGGAAAACGGTGAAACTATAAAAGTGAAATTTGAAGTTGTTAAAAAATAATTTTAAAAATCTTGAAAAGCCGCTCCAGACAGAGTTCTCTGTATTAAGAAGGAGAAATTTTATAAAAGTAAATAAAAATGGTTGCAAAAACATTAAAAACATGATAAAATGCTTTGTGAATTTATAAGTTAATTATCGAAGGACGGTGAAACAGAATGAGAAAAGGAATACATCCTGATTACAAAGTTGTAACAGTTGAATGTACTTGTGGAGAAAAATTCGAAACAAGATCTACATATGCAAAAGGTGACCTTAAAGTTGCTGTTTGTTCAAAATGTCATCCATTCTACACAGGAAAAGCTAAATTCTTAGATACAGCTGGTAGAGTTGACAAATTCAACAAAAAATACAATATCAAATAAGAAACAGGACAAACGTCCTGTTTTTTTATAATAAAACAATTTAGGAGGTAAAATTATGGCAGTTGTAGAAATTAAACATCCTTTAATTGAGCATAAACTGACTTACTTAAGAGATAAGAACACTGATACTAAAACTTTCAGAGAAAATCTGAATGAGATAGCAAAGCTTATGATTTATGAAACAACAAAAGATTTAGAACTTGAAGAGATTGAAGTGGAAACTCCAATAATGAAAACAAGAGCAGGAATCTTAAAAGATAAAGCTGTTGCAATAGTTCCTATTTTAAGAGCAGGGCTTGGAATGGTTGATGGAATACTTTCATTAATTCCAACAGCAAAAATAGGGCATATAGGAGTGTACAGAAATGAAGAAACTTTACAGCCTGTTTACTATTATTGTAAACTTCCTGTAGATATTAAAGACAGAAAGGTTATATTAGTAGATCCAATGCTGGCAACTGGTGGATCAGCAATATATGCTATTGATTACTTAAAAGAAAGAGGAGTAAAAGATATAACATTTATGTGTTTAATATCAGCTCCGGAAGGTGTGGCTAAAGTTCAGGAGGCTCATCCAGATGTACCTATCTATACTGCAAAAATAGATGAGTGCTTAAATGAGCAGGGGTATATTGTTCCGGGACTTGGAGACTGCGGAGACAGAATATTCGGAACTAAATAAATTATAAAATAATAAAAAAATTCTCTCTTGGAAAAAATATCAGCTATTTATATTGTTCATTCATCTAAAAACGATAAACTCGCTTTCAGCTCAGACATATCGTTTTTTACGATGAACTCACTGCATAAATTACGCAGATATTTTTAATAGAGAGAATTTTTTATTTATTTTTACTCTAAAACTTCTAATTTTATTTTTTTCTTAGAAATAAATGTTATTCTTAATTCACCATTAATTTTTGCATTTTCCTGGAACCACATTTTAAGAGCTTTGTTCCCTATAATTCTTGCAGTATTTGAAACATTAGCAGTTCTGCTTATTTTTCCGGGGATACTCTGTTTTTCTCCTACAACAATCTGAATATCAGTTTTATCGTCGCCAACAAGGTGTGAATAAGAAGTTTTCAGATTAAAGAAACCTCTGTCGTAGTAGCTTTTTCCAAGAATGAAAATATATGATTCATAAACTTTTTTAGTTTTTTCTTTTTTAACAGGAGGCTCAACTCCTTGAGCAGCAGCCTCTTCAGCAGCTTTTTGTTCAAGCTCTTTTTCCTTTTCTTTCTCTTTTTCAGATTTCAAAACAGCATTTCTGTCTTTTCCAACAATATTTTTCATACGGTTTTTTAAATCGTCTGAATTCCAAGATGGATTTATTTCTTTTATAATATTTGCGATTTCAAGAGAAGAAAACTTTGCTGCAAGTCCAAACCATTTTTTATTTTTTAAAGCATAAATAGAAATCTCTTTATCATCTAAACTTTTCAGCAGAGAATTTTTAACTCCTATTTTATCAAGGTCGATATTGGAAGGATTTATATAAGAAGTTAAAAAAGTTTCAAAATTTCCGTCAGCTGCAGCCATATATACAACAGTGGAATCCTGAACAAAAGCAAAAATTATGTCTGTAGAATCTTTAAACTCAGACAGTTCGAAAGATAGATTTTTTTCAGATTTTTTCCATGCACCAATTTTTTTAAAACCAAGTTCCAGTAATTTTTCCATTCTGTAACCTCCCTTGAAATAAATAAGTAAAATAACAATTATCGATAATAAAGATATTGTTTCTATTATAGTACCTTAATTTTTACAAAAAATAAAGAAAAAATTATAAAAAAGCAATAATTTTTAATTTTGAATATAACAGATGAAAAGAAAAACAATATTATTGTAAAAAAATAAAAAAGTAAATAAAAGGAATATGGAGTATAGAACTATTGATATAATATAAAAAATGGTGTAAAATTGTAGAATAAAATAAAAGATATTCAGGAGGATTTTCGTGCTTGTAGACAGAGAATTTGGAAAAAAATTAGTTGAAGAATTAAAAAAGCAGAATAAGGCAGTTGTTTTTACAAATGGTTGTTTTGATATACTTCATGTGGGACATTTAAGATATTTAAACGAGGCAAAAAGACAGGGAGACGTTCTTATAGTAGGAGTAAACTCTGATGCCTCTGTAAAAAGATTAAAAGGTGAGTCAAGACCAATCAACAATCAATATGACAGAGCAGAGATGCTTTGCGGATTAAAAGCTGTTGATTATGCAGTAATATTTGAAGAGGATACACCTGAAAGTTTAATAGGGGATTTAAAACCTTCTATTCATGTGAAGGGAGGAGATTATACAAAAGATGATCTTCCTGAAACTAAGGTTGTGGAAAGTTATGGAGGAGAGGTAAGAATCCTTACATTTATTGAAGGAAAATCTACTACTAATATTGTAAAAAAAATCCAAGGATAATGGTGAAAATATGAAAAAAACAATGAACTTTAAAGAGATAGACAGACTTGCAGAAAAACTTGCAGAATATGTAAAAGCAGGGGATATAGTAGCCCTTATAGGTGACCTTGGAACAGGGAAAACTACTTTTACAAAGAAATTTGCACAAACTCTTGGAGTAACAGAAAATCTTAAGAGTCCTACTTTCAACTATGTTCTTGAATATTTTTCAGGAAGACTTCCTCTTTACCATTTTGATGTGTACAGACTGGGAGAACCTGAAGAGATTTATGAAGTGGGATATGAAGATTATCTTGGAGGAGACGGAGTAATGCTTATAGAATGGGCAGATATTATTCAGTCAGAACTTCCTAAAGAATATATACAGATAAACTTAGAATATGACGGTGATGAAACAAGAAAAGTATCACTTGAATATGTTGGAAACCAAGAGAAAGAAAAGGAGATGTTAGAGTATGTTGATTTTAGCAATTGATACATCTACAAATGCAGGAACTGTTGCTTTATATTCAAGTGAATCAGGGCTTGTTGGAGAGATAAGCATAAATATTAAAAAAACACATTCTGAAAATATTATGGTTGCAATAGATAATCTTTTGAAACTGACAGAAAAAACTATACAGGATGTAGATAAATTTGCAGTGAGCATTGGTCCCGGATCTTTTACAGGGATAAGAATAGGTGTTGCTGCTGCAAAAGGACTTGCATATTCAACAGGAAAAACAATAGCAGGGATAAATGAGCTTGATGCAATAGCCCACGGAGCAGCAGAAACAGATTGTGAAATAATACCTATAATAGATGCAAGAAAAGAGAGAGGATATTACTGCTGTTACAAATATGAAAATGGAAAAATCGTAAGAAAAGATGAGTATGGAGTCGGAGAGATAAGAGAATATCTTGAAGACAAAAAAGACAGAAAAATTCTTTTCATGGGAGACGGAGCAATAAAATATTCTGAACTTATAAAAGAAGTCATGGGAGAAAATGCTAAATTTGCAATGAAGTCATTAAGTCTTCCAAGAGCTGCTGTAATAGGAGAGATAGGAATAGAGGCAGAGGATAATTTATATACTCTTGAACCTTTCTATCTTAGCAAAGCACAGGCAGAAAGAGAAAAAGATAAGAAAAACCAGTAAAAATTTGGAGATAAATTCAAACTATTAAAAGAATAAAGAGTCTAATTCGGTAACAAGTGTTACCGAATTTTTTATTTTTTGATGATATTATAATATCACAAAACAAAATTAACTTAAATATGAGAATAAAATTCTCTTCGTAAAAATATCAGCTGTTTATATTGCTCATTCATCTAAAAACGATAAACTCGCTTTCAGCTCAAACATATCGTTTTTTACGATGAACTCACTGCATAAACTACGCAGATATTTTTAATCTCGATAATTTTATTCTCATATTAATAAAATATAACAGTTACTGTTATAGATAATTTTTTTAAAGGAGGGTATATATGTTTTGTTATCAATGTCAAGAAACAGCAGGAAACAAAGGTTGTACAATGAGAGGTGTGTGCGGAAAACTTGGAAACACATCAGATTTACAGGATTTATTGATATTCACAACAAAAGGTGCGGCTAATTATACAAGTCAGCTTAGAAAAATTGACAGCAGCAGACTTACAGCAGAGGAAAACAGATATTTAATCAATTCAATGTTCATCACAATTACAAATGCAAACTTTGATGATGATGCTATTAAAAAAGAGATTAAAAAAGGGATAGAAATAAGAGAATCTGTAAAAGCAAAATTAATTTCTATGGGAGCAGAACTTGATAAAAAATTCGAAAACACTTTAATGACAACATGGCACTACGAAAGTGACGAACAGGCGCAGGAGCTGGCAAAAACAGTTGGAGTTTTAAGAACAAAAGATGAAGATATAAAATCATTAAGAGAACTTATAACTTATGGTATAAAAGGAATGTGTGCATACACAGAGCATGCAATGAATCTTGGAAAAACAAAAGAAGAGTTATTTGCATTTATAGAAAAAGCTCTTCTTGCAACAATGGACGACACTCTTACAGTTGAAGATTTAGTAAAACTTACTCTTGAAACAGGAGAATACGGAGTAAACGCAATGGCTCTTTTAGATGAGGCAAACACATCTAAATATGGAAATCCTGAAATTACAAAAGTTAATATCGGCGTTGGAACAAATCCGGGAATATTAATTTCCGGGCACGATTTAAGAGATATAGAGATGTTGCTTGAGCAGACAGAGGGAACAGGAGTAGATGTTTATACTCACTCTGAAATGCTTCCGGCTCACTATTATCCGGCATTTAAAAAATACAAACATTTTGTAGGAAACTATGGAAATGCCTGGTGGAAACAAAAAGAGGAATTTGAAACATTTAACGGACCTATTGTGTTTACTACAAATTGTATTGTTCCTCCAAAAGCAGGTGCATCATATGAAGGAAAAGTGTTTACAACAAATGCAGCAGGATATCCCGGATGGCACAGAATAAAAATAAATGAAGACGGAACAAAAGATTTTTCACAAGTAATTGAAATGGCAAAAACTTGTAAAGCTCCAACAGAGATAGAAAAAGGAGAAATTATCGGCGGGTTTGCACATAATCAGGTAATAGCTCTTGCAGACAAAGTAGTAGAGGCTGTAAAATCAGGAGCTATAAAAAAATTCTTTGTAATGGGCGGATGTGACGGAAGAATGTCATCAAGAAGTTACTATACAGAATTTGCAGAAAAACTTCCTAAAGATACTGTAATTCTTACAGCAGGATGTGCAAAATACAGATACAACAAATTAAATCTTGGAGATATAAATGGAATTCCAAGAGTTCTTGATGCAGGACAATGTAATGATTCTTACTCTCTTGCAGTAATAGCTCTGAAATTAAAAGAGGTATTCGGGCTTGATGATATAAACAAACTTCCAATAGCTTTTAATATTGCATGGTATGAGCAGAAAGCTGTAATTGTTCTTCTTGCTTTACTGTATCTTGGAGTAAAAAATATTCATCTTGGACCAACACTTCCTGCTTTTCTTTCTCCAAATGTGGCAAAAGTTCTTGTTGAAAACTTTGGTATTCAAGGAATAGGAACAGTGGATCAAGATATAGAAAAGTTCTTGAAATAAGAAATTCAGGCAGATAATTATAAAGAATACCATAACAGTACACGTTGTATGAAAAAATTTTAGAACCTTGAAAAAAACCTTAAAAAAATTCAGGATGTTTGACAAAGAATGTCCTCTGTGGTAGATTATAAAGAGGGATATTTTTAAGGAGGAAATTTAATGAGTAATATAATTAAAGTAAGTACAAGCTCTTTTGAAAATGAGATATTAAACTACTCAGGGGTTGTTTTGGTGGACTTTTGGGCTGAATGGTGTGGTCCTTGCAAAATGCAGCTTCCTATACTTGAAGAAATATCTGCAGAAATGACAGATGTAAAAATCTGTAAAGTAAATGTAGATGAAAATAACGAACTGGCAATGAAATTTGGAATAAGAAGTATTCCAACAATGATGATTTTCAAAAACGGGAATAAGGTAGATCAGCTTATTGGATTAAAACAAAAAAGCGAACTTGCCGGAAAACTATCACAATATAAATAAAATATTAAACAGCTGGAAAATTAAAACTTTTCAGCTGTTTTTATTTTTTTGTAAAAAAATTTATAATTTTTATTTTTGACATAATTATGACACATTCATCCTCTATAATTAAACCATGATGAATAAGTAATCATAAATATAACCCTACCCTAAAGTTTAAAATATGTAGTCCCTAGAAAGAGAGATGGTTCAGCCATCTCTCTTTTATTGTATTTTAGAAGATTTTATAGTAGAATAGATATAATATTTTGTAGGGTGAGGTGAATTTAAATGAACATGATTGAAGTAAAAAAAGGACTGAAAATGGGATTCCCTGTGGTTATAGGCTATGCACCTGTGGCAGTCACTTTTGGATTAATATGTAAGTCAGGAGGATTTTCTCTTTTTGAAACTTTTGCATTTTCATTTTTTGTTTATGCAGGAGCAAGTCAATTTATGGGAGTTAATCTTTTAATGCTTGGTGTGGGAGGAGTAAGCATAGTTCTTACAACTTTTCTGGTAAATTTAAGACATTTTCTTATGAGTTCTGTAATAAGCAAAAAAATAGATGAGGGATGTTTTAAGTTTATTCCTGTTCTTGCTTTTGGTCTGACAGATGAAACATTTTCTGTTGCCTCTATGCAGAAAGAAAAACTTAAGGCAGAATTTATGCTGACACTGGAATTTATAACACATCTGGCGTGGTATGGATTCAGTGTTCTTGGATATATTTTTGGAGAGTTTCTTCCTAAAAATATAAGTATAAGTATGGGAATAGCTCTTTATGCACTTTTTATTGCAATGGCAGTTCCTGAAATGAAAAAATCAAAGTACATAACAGCTATAGTAATTCTTGCAGGAATAATTAACAGTCTGGCAAAAGAGATAAGCATAATTCCTAAAGGATGGAGCATAATAATTGCAATAGTGGGAGCATCTTTTGCAGGAAGTTTTCTTTTAGAAAAATCAGAAAAGGAGGAAGATAAAGATGAACAATAATGTACTTTTAGTAATAGCAGGAATGGCATTAGTAACATATATACCAAGAGTTCTTCCTTTCCATCTTTTTTCAAAGATGAATTTATCAAAAAGAATGATGCTGTTTTTAAAATGTATTCCTTACTCAGCTCTTGGTGCACTTATTATACCTGATGCTTTCAGAGCGATAGAAGGAAACAGCACAGCATCCATAGCAGGAGCTGTGACAGCAGTACTTCTTACATATCTGTTTGAAAATATGATTCTTACAGTTATGGGTTCAATAGTAGTAACTTATTTTGCAATAATATTTATTTAGAAAATAGAAAGAAAAGCGGGGAAAAATGGAAAATAACAAAGAAAAAAATGATTTTTGGAAAGCGTGGTTTAAATTTGTAGGTATTTTGGTTGCAATATTTTTAATATGGCTGGCACTTATTTTTGTCTGTGAAAAAGTATTCGGAAAAACATTTGAAAACTTAAAATATATTCATTATTTTGTACTGCTTGTGGTAATACTTAAAGCTAAGAAATGGTTTTTGAAAGAGATTGACTTTAAAAAAGAAGATTACGAAAAAAAAGAGGAAGAGAGAAAATAAAAAATTAAAAAAACTATTGACCTCTGAGCGACTCAGGGCTTTAAAATAAAGACATATTAAATGTGCTAACCTTTTAATATAATATTTTCTCAAGGACTCCGGCAGACTTCTCACCTGCGAACAGAGTCCTTTCTCATTTGGTAATAATAATTTTTTAATTACAAAGGAGGAAACAGAGTTTTTTCTGTAAGGGATTATGAGCAATAAAACGCCGAAATATTTAACAGTTGGAGAGGTTGCAGATATATTGGGAGTGAATAAGAATACTATTCTCCATTACGACAGAGAGGGTTTAATCAAGTCAACAAGACTGGAAAATAATTACAGATATTTTCATGAAAATCAGGCTCAGAATTTTAAAGCAATTTTAGAACTTAGAAAAATGGGATTTTCAATTGAAAAAACCAAAGAAATAAAGGAACTTATATTAGCAAAAAAATATAATGAAATAACAACTCTTATAAAAGAACGACAAGAGGAATGTAAGGCTGAAATAAGAGAGATAGAGAAAAACCTAGAAAGATTAAAGAACCACGAAAAATATGTAGAATATCTTGACGGGCTTGTAAATCTTAATTCTGAAAATATATCCATAGATGCCACAAATTATAAAATTTTTCGAAAAGATGAGGAAATATTTAGTGTAAAAGAATACGAAGAAGGACATTATGCTGTTTTTTATACAAGTGGAGATACTTCAGAAGAAATAGCTATTAAAAATTTTTATGAAAAAATATGTGACAATAATTATAAGACTATAGGGAATATGTCAGTAGAAAATGTCTATTTAAATGAAAATAAGCCAAGAATAAAAATATTAAAAGTTCAAATAAATCCCTTGACATCTGAGTGACTCAGAGGTTTAGAATAACATTATCATGGGAAAGGTCAAATAACCCTTGTAATAAAAAATTCGTGGGAGGAATTTATTATGAAAAAGATTATGTTATTATTAGGAGCATTATCATTAGTATCTTCAGTTGCTTATGCAAAAGAAGTTGTGCCAGCAGTAGAAGAAGTTGCAGTTGTTGAAGAAGTTAAACCAGCAGCACCTACATTAACAGTTACATCTATAGGACAATATGTAGAAGTAGATAATACTTCTGGTGGAGAAGATATTGGTGAAGAAGTTTATTTCGGAAATACAGTAGATTTTGCATATGGTGAAGACTGGACATTCCAATTATTAGCACACAAAACTTGGTACATGGATACAGATGATGGAATTAATTCAAGAGATCACAGAATAGAAATCGGTGGATGGAGACATTTCGATAACTTCTCATTAGGAATGAAATGGAGAAATCAATCAGATTATGACAGACTATACTTAAGAGGTAAATATTCTTATGGAATGTTCTCTGGATGGGCAGACATAGCTTATCAAGCAAATAATAGTTCAGATGCAGATGTAGATGATAATGATGCTTGGTATTCTGAAGGTATGCCAATAGCTATAACAGTTGGTCCAGTTACTTTAGGATATTACTATGAATTAAATACTCTTACAATTGGAAATACTAAAGAAGGAGAAAGAGAACATCTTTTAGATCATCAGTTAAGATTAATGTTCCCATTATATACTGGAGAAAAATTATCATTAAGTGCTGAATATAGATGGCAGTTTGCTCAAGATCAAGAATATGATGGAAAAGCATTTGTAGATGGAGAAGCAGGATATCAAGAAAAAACAGGACACAAAGCAATTCTTAAAGCAGCTTATGCTGTAACAGATAATTTCACAATTGATGGGTATTATAGATATGACTTCAATGAATATGAAGGAAAAGATGGAGCAGCTAAAGATAAAGCTGATAACTATTATGGTGAATTTTATGCAGGATGGACTTATACATTCTAGTGTGTTAATAGCCTAGTCTACCCCATACCCTAGAAACCATATAAACCAATAAAAAGTGAAAAACAGGCTTAGTGCCTGTTTTTTGCTTTCTATAGTTATTCCTTTTTAATTAATTTACAAAAGAATTCTTGAAATTAAAAATATCAGTGTAATTTATGCAGCGAAACAGAATGCAGAAAACTTGACTGCTTGAACGAAGTGAGTTTCAAGTTTTCATTCTGTGAGCAATATAAATCTACTGATATTTTTTTGAAAGAAATTCTTTTGTAAATGTTAGGATTATTTATTTTCCTGATAAATAGTATAAAGTCCTTTTATACTTAAATCGTGACAATATTCATCAATCTCTTCTATTTCAGCAGAAAGGATTTTTCCAAGCCCTCCTGTTGCTATAACGTAAGCATTGTCTCCGATTTCCTCTTTAACTTTTTTAATTATATGTTTTATCTGTCCTGCATATCCATAGAATATTCCAGCCTGAATCTGAGTAATAGTATCAGTTCCAAGGACACAGTCAGGAGATGAGAATTTAACTTTTGGAAGTTTTGCAGTGTTGCTGCAAAGAGCATTTATTCCCATTTCAATTCCAGGAAGAATTCCTCCTCCAACATAAACATTTTTCTTTAAAACGTCATATGTAGTTGCAGTTCCCAAGTCGAAAATAATAAGAGATTCTTTATCAGGAAACTGTTTGATAGCCTGTACTATATCAATAATTCTATCAGCACCAAAACCGGTAGGGTTTAAATTAGGTGCAAATGTAAACGGAAGTTTCATAGTACGGTCAACCAATACAGGCTCAATGTTAAAATACTTTCTTCCAAAAAATTGGAAAATTGTAATAAGGTTTGGAACAACAGATGAAATTATAATTCCGCTAACATTTTTAATCTCTATCTCATTAAATTTTGTTATATTTCTAAAATATGAAAAATATTCATCCTCTGTCATTTTATTATTTGTGGCAATTCTGAATGTAAGCAGTATATTTCCTTCGCTGTCAAAAATACCTGTTACGACGTGAGTGTTTCCTATATCCAAAGTTATAAGCATATTTCACCATCCTCAAATTGATTTAAAAATTAACATACTCAATTATAGTATAAATTTTAAAAAAATACAAAGAATTGTTTAAAAATTTATGGTATTATACTATGTAAGAGAAGAAAGTTAAGGAGCAGAGCATGAAAAGTACGGGAATAGTGGTAGAATATAACCCATTTCACAATGGACATAAATATCATTTGAAAAAAGCAAAAGAACAGGGAGAAGTTGTGATTGCTGTTATGAGCGGAGATTTTGTCCAGAGAGGAGAACCAGCTTTTTTAAACAGATGGGAACGTGGAGAAACAGCTCTTATGGAAGGTGTGGATATCATAGCAGAACTTCCTGTGTTTTATTCGTGTCAAAGTGCAGAGATTTTTGCAATGGGAGCTGTGGGGATTTTAGAGCGTCTGGGAGCGGATAAAATTGTTTTTGGTTCAGAAAGCAGTGATATAGAAAAACTGAAAAAAATAATTTCTCTTGAAAAAAATGAAGAATTTTTGGAAGGACTTCAAAAAAATCTAAAAAACGGTGATTCATACCCAACTGCTTACAACAAAGAAACAATAAAATTTCTGGGAGAAGAATATACAGTTAAATCAAACGATATTTTGGGAATAGAATATATAAGAGCCTTAGATTTCTGGAAAAGCACAATAGAACCTGCAGCACTGAAAAGAGAGGGAGCAGAATATCACTCCCATAAAAGTGAAGGAGATATTGCCAGTGCCAGCGGTATAAGAAAGATGTTTGAGAATAATATAAGTTTTGAAGAGATAAAAAAATTTGTTCCTGAGAAATCCGGAGAAATTCTTTTTAAAGCTGTGGAAGAGGGAAGGACAGCAGATATTTCAAAATTCTATAATTTAATAAGATATGCAGTTCTGGCAGGCAGAGAAACAATGAAAGATATTCAGGACATGGAAACAGGTTTTGATAACAGGCTTTATGAGGCAGCTCTTGTGTGTGAAAACTATAATGATTTTTTAAACAGGATAATTACAAAAAGATTTACAATAGGAAGAGTTCAGAGAGTTCTTATTCATGTGCTTTTGGGCATAACAAAAGAGATAACGGAAGATGTGAAAAAAAGAGTTCCTTATGTGAGAATAATGGGATTTTCACAAAAGGGAAGAGAGTATTTAAAAAATCTTGAAAAAGAAAGTGATATAAAAATTATCACAGGATTTAAAAATATACAGAAGATTCTTTCAGAGAAAGAAAGGAAACTTTTGGAGCTTAATGAAAGAGCAGGAAAAATATATAATATTATTAATCCCTATAAAAATATGAATACACCTATGATGTATCAGGAGGAACAAAAATGAGTTTATCAAAGAAAACACAGATATTTTACGGTATGGGAGTAAGCTATGCAATAGCTGACCAGATTTTTGCACAATGGATATTATATTTTTATCTGCCGCCGGCAAGTTCGGGAATGAAGCCTATTATGGCACCGATACTTATTTCAGTGGCGCTTGCAATATCAAGAATTGTAGATATGATAACAGACCCGGCAGTTGGATATATTTCAGACAAAGTAAATACCAGATGGGGAAGACGTATTCCATTTATAGCAGCAGGAAGTATTCCTCTTGGGCTTACAACAATAGCCTTTTTCTATCCCCCAACAGGAAACAGTACAATAACATTTATTTATCTTGCTGTGGTAGGTTCTCTTTTCTTTACATTTTATACAATAGTTGGAGCACCGTATAATGCACTGATTCCTGAGATAGGAAATACAATGGAAGAAAGACTGGATCTGTCAACTTGGCAGTCAGTATTCAGACTTTTATACACAGCAATAGCCATGATAATTCCGGGAGTTCTTATTAAAGCAATCGGCGGAGATGACCCTGTGTATGGTATAAGAGGAATGGTGATAATTTTAGGTACAGCAGCAGCTCTTGGAGCGTTTATAACAGTTTTTGGTGTATCAGAGAAAAATTATTCAAAAGGGGAAGTTTCAAAAATATCTTTTAAAGAAACTGTTAAGCTGATTACATCAGATAAAAACTTTATTTTTTATCTTTTCGGGCTTTTATTTTTCTTTATAGGGTTTAATACATTAAGAGCAACAATGAACTATTATGTAGAAGATATTATGGGATATGGAAAAAGCCAGATAACTGTTGCATCAGCAATTTTATTTGGAATGTCAGCTTTGTTTTTCTATCCTACAAATAAACTTTCTAAAAAAATAGGATACAGAAAAGTTATGCTTGGGTGCCTTGCTCTTTTAACAATATTTACTGTAATGCTGTTTATGCTTGGAAAAGCAATACCGGAATCATTTGGTTTTGTGTTGTTTGGACTTATTGGTATTCCTGTTGCCGGAGGAGCTTTTATATTCCCTCCTGCAATGCTCAGCGAAATAAGCAGCAGAATTACAGAAAGAACAGGAAACAAAATAGAGGGAATATGTTTTGGTATTCAGGGATTTTTCTTGAAAATGGCATTTATGGTGTCAATTCTTCTTCTTCCTTTTATTCTTGTACTTGGAGGAACAACAGGAGCAGTTACAAAATATGGAATTTATACAACGGCTCTGTTTTCTGCAGTATCATTTGTAATAGCAGCATTTTTCTATTATAAATATGAGGAAAAATAAAAAATAAATATTAAATGGAAAAGGAAAGACATACATGGGAAACATAATTTTTTTAGCAGCAGAAGTCTTATTTATAGGGGCAGTAATATATATTGTCCCTTTTTTTAGTGCAGTTTTGATAACATTATTCTTTCTTGGATTTTTGTATTTCTGGTTTGAAAGAAAAGAGATTTTATACTATCTCATTCCTTTATTATTGTTAATAAGAATATTTTTTACTGTAAATTTTAATGAGATTTATCCAGATGAATTTATAAAAATAGAAACAAAAATTGTAAACAGTCAGGGAAGAATAGAAAAAATAGATGATAAATTTCCTTTGGGAACAATGAGCATAATCACAGAAGAAGTTCCTGATGGGAAATATATATTATACGGTACTATGGAAAAGTTTGGGAAAAACGGCTTTTATTATTTCCATACAATAAAAAAAGAGGAAATACCTTTAAACAGATTTGAAATATTTTTTAATAACAGACTAAAAACTTTAAGAAAATATCTTTCGAACAAGTGCGGAAATCTTTTGCAGGGAGTAATTTTAGGAGAAAGAAGATATATTTATAAAGAGATAAGAGATAAATTTATTTATTCAGGATCAGCTCATCTTCTGGCAATTTCAGGTCTGCATATTGGAGCAGTAACAGGAATAATTTTGTGGACAGTAAATCTTATTAAAATAAAAAGAGAAATAAGATATTCTCTGGCTTTTGTTTTTCTTACAATATATGTTCTTGGGATAAGTGTCAGTCCCTCTGTAATAAGAGCATATATAATGGGAGGAATTTTTCTTGCAGGAAAAATATTTTATGAAAAAACAGATATAAGAAAATCATTTGCAGCAGCAGTAATAGGTAATTTGTTTTTGTATCCTGATTCAGCAGGGAAGATATCTTTTGTTCTTTCATATCTTTGTTTATTTACAATTATATACATATATCCAAAAGTTTCTTTAAAAAGAAAAATAAAATTTGTAAATATTTTAAATTTCTTTATTTTTACAGGAGTGATTCAGATTTTTCTTATTCCTGTAAATCTGTACTTTTTTAAAAGCATTCCTTTTTTATCATATTTTACAAATTTCTTTATGACACCGATAGGAATGGTTTTTGTAACTTTGGGGTTTGTGAGTTTCTTTGTTCCTGAAATTGTTTTTGCATGGTTTTTTGCTCCGATACTTCAAATAATATATAATTTAATGGAGATTATGTTAAACTTTTTCAGCAGGATACCATATCTAATAATTAAATATGACAATAATTTGTCGTTGAAATTTATAATTTTTATCTATATAATATTAACTGCATTGTTTTATATAAAAGAGATAAAGAAAATGAAAAAAATCTGATTATTTTTTAGGAGAATATGATGAGAACAGTAGGGAAAGAATGTGTAATTGAATTTGAAGAAAAAAAATCCAAATTTATAGGATATATAAAACCTGTGTCTACAAAAGAAGAGGCAGAGAGATTTATTGAGATGATAAAAGCAAAACACAGCGATGCTACTCACAACTGTTCTGCTTATAAAGTTACTGATAACGGGCAGGAGTATTTTAAAGTTGATGATGATGGAGAGCCTAAAGGAACAGCAGGAAAACCTATGGGAGATATAATTACATATATGGAGGCTGAGAATCTTGCTGTGGTTGCCACACGTTATTTTGGAGGAATAAAGCTTGGTGCAGGAGGGCTTGTGAGAGCTTATGCAAAAACAGCAAAGCTTGCTATCCAAGAGGCTGGGATTGTGGACTATGTGAAAAAGAGCCTGTATCTTGTAGATTTTTCTTATGACAAAACAGCAGAAGTAGAACAGATAATTTATAAGAATGGTGATGAGATACTGGAAAAGGGATATAACGATAGAGTAACATACAAAGTTTATCTTTCTGAAAACAGCATAAGAGAGCTGGAAGAAAAAAGAGATGTAGTGATGATAGATGTTTAAGATAAAAACAGGTACCGGTTTTCAGTATCTGTTTTTCTTTTGTATAAAATTTTAAAATGAATCAAAAAAAGAAAATTCATAATCAATGAAAACCAATAAAAAACTTTGAAAAAATAGTGTTAAATGATATAATAATTTATAAAATAGATAAAGAATATAATGGGAGAATATTGGAAAATGATGCTTAAATGTTTTTTGCTTGTATTAATTGGTGCATTAATAGGATGGATAACAAATTTCATAGCAATAAAAATGCTTTTCAGACCATATAAAGAGGTTAATTTAATATTTTTTAAAGTGCAGGGACTGCTTCCAAAAAGAAAAAATGAGATAGGAAGAAGTATAGCAGAAGTTGTAAACAATGAACTGGTGTCAATAAAAGATATAATTTCAAAAATATCTCCTGATGACATTGAAGAAAATATCAGCGGGATAGTGGATAAAATACTTGAAACAAGGCTGAAAGAGGAAATTGTAAAAAACTTTCCAATGGCAGCATTTTTTTTGAGTGATTCTATGCTTGAAAAAATAAAAGGAATTATAAAAAAGAGCATTTTAGACAACAAAGAAGAGATGATAAATGTTTTTGCAGACTATCTTGAAAGCAAAGCAGATATTAAAAGTATAATTGTTGAAAAGGTTGAAGCTTTTTCATTGGAAAAAATAGAGGAGATTATAACTGCTCTTGCCAAAAAAGAGCTTAAGCATATTGAGTACATAGGAGCTGTACTTGGAGGAATAATCGGACTGGCACAGTTTGCCATAGTAACATTTATTTAAAGGAGCAGAGATTTTTAATGGATAGGATAGTTACAGACAAGGAACTGGAAAATGAAGTAGAATCTCAGAAAAGCCTTAGGCCAAAAAGATTTTCAGAATATATCGGACAGACTAATCTTAAAGAAAAGATGGGAATATTTATAGAGGCAGCAAAAAGAAGAGGAGGATGCATTGACCATACTCTTTTATATGGTCCTCCCGGGCTTGGAAAAACTACCCTTGCAGGAGTTATTGCCAATGAGATGAATGTAAATCTTAAGATTACATCAGGACCTGTTTTGGATAAAGCAGGGGATCTGGCAGCAATACTGACATCACTTGAAGAAAATGATATTCTTTTCATAGATGAAATTCACAGACTGAACACATCAGTTGAAGAGATATTGTATCCTGCAATGGAAGACGGAGAGCTTGATATAATAATAGGGAAAGGTCCGGCAGCAAGATCTATAAGAATAGAACTGCCTAAATTTACTCTTATAGGAGCAACAACAAGAGCAGGGCTTTTGAGTTCTCCTCTTAGAGACAGATTCGGGGTAAGTCACAGAATGGAATATTATTCAGAAGAGGAACTTATACAAATTCTTGTGAGAGGAGCAAAAGTTCTTGGAGTGGAAATAGAAAAGGACGGAGCTGTGGAAATTGCAAGAAGGAGCAGAGGAACTCCCAGAATAGCAAACCGTTTTTTAAAAAGAGTAAGAGATTATTCTGAAATAAGGGGAAATGGAATCATTACCAAAAGAGTTGCAGCAGAGGCATTAAAACTTCTTGGAGTAGATGATGACGGCTTAGATGAGCTAGACAGAAATATTATTTTCTCAATAATGAAAAATTACGGAGGAGGTCCTGTGGGGATAGAAACTCTTTCGCTGTTATTGGGAGAAGATAAAAGAACAATAGAAGAGGTGTATGAGCCTTATTTGGTTAAAACAGGGTATATAAAAAGAACTCCAAGAGGGAGAATGGTAACCAACAAAGCAAAGGAACATTTTGAAATTAAGGAGTAAATTATGAAAATAAGCACAAAGGTAAGATATGGATTAAAAGCACTTGTGTATATTGCAGATGAAAGTGCTAAGGGAAGAATAGTAAGAATAAAAGAGATATCAGAAAAAGAGGATATTTCTGTACAGTATCTTGAGCAGATATTATATAAACTAAAAAATGAAGAGATTATTGAAGGAAAAAGAGGTCCCAACGGAGGATATAAATTAATGAAAGACCCAGAGGAGATAACTCTTTACAGACTTTATAAAATTTTGGATGATGACACAAAAGTTATCAACTGCAACGAAAATGTTAAAGAAACAAAAGACTGTACAGACAGCAGCTGCAATGACAGCTGCATCTGGAGAAAACTTGACAGTGCAATGAAAGATATTTTAAAAAGCACAACACTGGCAGAACTTATAAAAAACAGAGATATGATATAGGAGTTTAACGTGATAAGTGTTATAATAGAGAGTAAAAATATTCAGCTGGACAGAATTATTATAGATGATAAAAATGATGTAAATCATTTGAAAAATGCTTTCAGAGTGAAAGAAGGAGAAATAATAAGAGCTGTTGACGGAGAAAATGAATATATATGCAGAGTGCTTTCAATAGAAAAAAAAGAGATGACTCTTGAAATTCTTGAAACAAGAAAAGACACAGCAGTTAAAAACACAGAAATTACAGCTGGATTAAGCATAATAAAAAACGATAAGATGGAACTTGCTATTCAAAAGCTTACAGAAATCGGAGTTGATAAAATAATTCCTCTTGAAACAAAGAGAACGATTGTAAAACTTAACGAGAAAAAAGACAAATGGGATGTAGTTGTGAAAGAGGCTATAAAACAATGTCAGAGAGTAAGACTTTTGGAGATTGACAATATAAAAAAATTAAAAGATTTAGATTATTCGCAGTATGATTTGGTAATAGTTCCTTACGAATGTGAGGAAGAATACAGCCTTAAGAACCTTTTAAGAAGTCTTGAGAGCACACCGAAAAAAATTCTGTACTTAATAGGAGCTGAAGGTGGCTTTGATGTAAGCGAAATAGAGTATCTGAAATCAATGGATAATGTAAGAATAGTTACATTGGGAAAAAATATATTGAGAGCAGAAACAGCTTCTATCGTAGTAGGAGGAATATTAATAAATGAGTTTCAATAAAAAAGTGGCATTTTATACTTTAGGATGTAAGGTAAATCAATATGAAACAGAAAGCCTGAAGAATAAATTGATAAAACTGGGATATGAGGAAGTGCCTTTTGAGGACTGGGCAGATTTTTATGTAGTAAATTCATGTACAGTAACATCTGTTGCAGACAGAAAAACAAGAAATATTCTTAGAAGAGCAAAAAAGGCAAATAATCAGTCTAAAGTAATAGTTACAGGATGCTATGCCCAGACCAATGCAAAAGAACTTCTTGAAATAGAAGAAGTGGATTATGTTGTTGGAAACAGCAATAAAACAGGAGTAATAGATTTAATAGAAAATATAGAGAGGAAGCCTTCCTCTCATATTGTGTTAAATGATATTTTCAAGGAAGAGGAGTATAAAGAACTTGAATTTTCAACTTTCAGAGAGATGTCCAGAGCATATATAAAAATTCAGGACGGGTGCAACAATTTCTGTTCATATTGTAAAATTCCTTTTGGAAGAGGGAAAAGCAGATCAAGAAAACTTGAAAATATAATAGAAGAGGCAGAAAAATTATCTAAAGAAGGTTTCAAAGAGATTATTCTTATAGGTATAAATCTTGGTGCTTATGGAGAAGATTTTGAAGAGAAAATAACTTTTGAAGATCTGCTGGAGGCGGTTGTAAAAGTTGAAGGAATTACAAGAATAAGAATAGGTTCTATGTATCCTGATAAGATAAACGAAAGATTTATTGAGATTATGAAAAACAACAAAAAGATAATGCCTCATCTTCATATATCTTTACAATCATGTAATGATGAAGTCCTTAAGGGAATGAGAAGAAAATATGGAACAGAGCTTATTGTTGACAGACTTTCTGCACTTAGAAATAATGTAGAAAATATCGAATACACAGCAGATGTTATTGTAGGATTTCCCGGAGAAACAGAAGAGATGTATGAGAGCAGCAAAAAACTTATAAAAGAGATTGGATTTTCAACACTTCATGTATTCCCATATTCAGAAAGAGAGAACACTCTGGCAGCAACTTTTGACGGAAAAGTATCTCCCGCTGAGAAAAAAAGAAGAGCAGGTGATTTAGAAAAATCTGAAAAAGAAAGCGCAGTAAAAGTAAGAGAAAAATATATAGGAAAAACTCTTAATGTACTGATAGAAGAAAAAAAAGGAAATGGTTATTTTGGTTACAGCGAGAATTATCTGAGAGTGAAAGTGCTTTCTGATAATCTCAGTGTAAATGATGAAGTTAATGTTAGAATTACTGGAATAGAAAAGGAGCTGTTGACAGGTGAAATCGAGTGTAAATAGATCATCAAACTCAAGAATAAAATATGTTGTTGGAGGATTAATAGTTTTAATAATTCTTATAGGAACACTTGTTTATAATCTTATAAGAGGAAACAAAGACATAAAAGACTGGGACAGATATATGATAGTGGGAAAGGATAATATATTTGTAGTTTATGAAGACAAACTTGCAATAAAAATTCCTTTCGATATTCATATTGATAAAGATATAAGTTTCAGAGATTTGGTAAAAGTAAAAAACTATGAGGAAGTAATGAACAGAGTTAATGCTGTTCTTCCTGAAAAAATAGAAAAATATAAGGTTATTAAATTTGGTGAAGTGGATATCAATGTAAAAAATGCAAGAAATATTCCTGAAGTTATGATTAACGAGAGAAGACATATTCTTACTTCAAATATGGAAAGCATGTTTGATGACCTTTTCAGAGATAAAAATGTAAAAAATATAGCAAATGAAAATATTATAGTTGATATATTAAATGCCAACGGAAGAGCAGGGCATGCAAGAAGAACAGGTGAAAAACTTACAAAAGATCTTGGAGTAAAATATAATGCTGCAAACTATGAAACAAACGGAGAGCAGAGTTATGTAATCATAAATGACCTTCCAAAAGAAAAAGTGGAAGAACTTGTTATGAAAATAGATGAAAAATATTTTAAGATAAAAGAAGATGCAACAATCCCTACTCTTGCAAATGTTGTTTTCGTTCTTGGTAAAGAAGAGAGAAAAATATTTAATGTTGAAATTGTAGGAGACAGCGAAACAGCAGAAAATTATGCTGCAACTTTAAAAAAAGATGGTTACAATGATATAACACAAAAAAAAGAAGCAGTAAAGGGTACAGATACTCTTATCAATTATAATAAAGAAGATTATTATATAGCGTACAAAATTGGAAAGAAACTTGGAATTACTAAATTTGTAGAAAAAAAAGATTTACAGAATAAAGTAATAATAGTGGCAGAATAAAAAAACAGAGAATAGAAAAATTACAGAGGGAAACAGATGCTGGATATAATTTATATAGTTTTAATATTTATAGTGGGGAGCATTTCCATTCAAATATCGAATGGTATATTTATAATGCCGTATTTATTGTATCTGACAACTCTGAAAACAGAAAAGTCTTTAATTCTTGTAGGTGTTACAGGATTAATATATTCTCTTCAGACAGATATGGCTCTGGAGATACTTGCGTGGTTTGCACTGTTTTATGTAATTTTTTATAATATTTTAAAGCATATAAAATACACATATATAAATATTGTGATATTTTCTGTTGCTGAACAGATTTTATGGTGGGCAGCTTTTGAAAAAGGGCTTGATTATCTGGGAATTTTTATTCCTTTCATCTTTTATAATATTTTTAATTATATTTTTATGAGAATATATAAGAAAACAAAAGCAGGTGTAGTACAATAATGAAGATGAAGGATTTAAAAAGCAAAAGAATAAAAAGCATGAAACTTGGAGAGGGAAATTCTGACAGATGCTGGATAGTAAAGCTTGCAATTGTCGGGGTATTTTTTCTTTTGATTGTAAGAATGGGATATCTTCAAATTTATAAATTTGATGAATATAAATACAAAGCAGAAAACAACCGTGTAAAATTTGTAAGAGTAAATGCTTTAAGAGGGAATATTATAGATAAAAACGGAGAGATAGTTGCAACGAACAAAATAGGGTACAGACTTAATTATCTTAATGAGAGAAAATTTGATGAAAATATTTTAAAAGCAATAAGTGAGCTTACAGGACGTACTGAAGAATATATAGAAAAGAGAATCAAATATGGTGAAATTTCAATGTATACCAGAGAAAATACCATTATGGAAGATCTTGATGAACAGACAGCTCACAAATTATTAGAAAGAAAAAATGAATTTCCTTATCTTCAAGTGGAAACATATTTCAAAAGAAAATATATCCATGATGAGAGTGCCTCTCATCTTATTGGTTATGTAAAAAAGATTTCTAATAAAGAATATGAAGAATTGAAAGATGAAGGATATGATGACAGAGATGTTATTGGAAAAGAGGGAATAGAAAAGCAGTATGACAAAGAGCTGAGAGGGGAAAAAGGATATGAGTATTTTGAGGTAAATGCAAGATCCATAGCTCAAAAAACAATAAAAAGAAAACCCTCTGTAAAAGGAAAAGATGTTCATCTTACTTTGGATATGAGATTACAAAGTTACATGGAGAATGTGTTTAAAGAAAAGAATCTTGTTGGAAGTATGATTGCTCTTGACCCTAAAAGCGGAGAGGTTATCACAATGGTAAGTTATCCTACTTATCCTCTTAATACTTTCAGTTCAGTTATTCCATCAGATTTATGGAATGATATCTTGTATGATGAAAGAAAACCTCTTACTAATAAATCTATTGCAGGGGAATATCCTCCGGGATCTGTATTTAAAACTTTTGTTGCTTTCTCATTTTTAGAGGCAGGACTTGATCCTAAAGAAAAGTTTTTTGATGACGGAACATACAGAATAGGTGAATGGAAATGGAGATCTTGGAAAAGAACAGGGCATGGCTATGTAGATCTTAGAAAAGCTATTATAGAATCTGCCAATGTATATTTTTACAGAGCAGCACATGAATACGGTTCATCTGTAATATCTAAAAATGTTAAGAATTTTGGATTTGGAAAACCAACAGGAATTGATATCCCCGGAGAAAAAAGCGGTCTGGTTCCTTCGCCAGAGTGGAAGAAAAAAAGATTTAAAGAAGGATGGTATACAGGAGACACAATTATCTTTGCCATAGGTCAGGGTTATATGTCAGCAACGCCTTTACAGGTAGCACAGGCTTATTCAGTTCTTGCTAACAAGGGGTATGCGTATAGACCAAGACTTGTAGATTATATAAGCGATGGAGAAACTAAACAAGAAACAGAAAAAGTAAAATCTGTGGAAGTAAATTATCCTGCTTCATATTACAGAATATTGAAAGATGCAATGATAGGTGTAGTAGAAGAAAAAAATGGAACAGGGAAAGTACTGAGAACAGAAGGTTTAAAAATTGCTGCTAAGAGTGGTTCTGCACAGAACTCACAATTTAAAGAAACCCATGCATGGGTTGCCGGATATTTTCCAGCAGACAATCCTGAAATAGTTTTCGTAGTGCTGCTGCAGGGAGCCGGAAGTGGTGGATCAGTAGCAGGAGGAGTAGCAAAAATGTTTATAGACCAGTATTTATCCCTATATAATACTAAAAACAATTAAAATTTTTAGTATGTAATTGGCTTATTTGAGGAATAAAGGGAGCAAAATGGAAAAACTAATAAGAAAGCAAAGAAATAAAAAAACAAAAACATCTGAAGAAAAACCGCAGAATATAGAAATAAAAAATACAAAAGAATTAAAAGAGAATGTTAAAGAGCCTAAAGAACCAAAAGAGGAAAAAATGTATGTAATTCCTCTTGGAGGACTTGATGAAATTGGCAAAAATATGACTCTTGTACAATACAGGGATGAGATTATTATAATTGACTGCGGAGTTGGATTTCCGGGAGAGGGACTTTTAGGAATAGATTTAGTAATTCCTGATTTCTCTTATGTTGAAAATAATAGAAATAAAATAAAAGGACTTTTTGTAACACACGGGCACGAAGACCATATAGGGTCAATACCATATCTTTACCAGAAAATAGATAAAGAAGTTTCAATATTTTCAGGAAAACTAACTCTTGCTCTTATAGAAGGAAAATTTGAAAATCTTAAAATGAAAGACCTTCCAAAAATGAGAGAGGTTAAGAACCGTTCAAAAGTAAAAGTTGGAAAATATTTTAATGTTGAATTTATAAGAGTGACGCATTCAATAGCAGATTCATATGCAATACTTGTAACAACTCCTGCAGGAACAGTTTTATTTACAGGGGACTTTAAAATTGATCTGACTCCTGTTGACGGGCTTGGAACTGACCTTGCAAGACTTGGGCAGATTGGAGAAAAAGGTGTAGATCTTCTTCTTGCAGACTCAACAAACTCAGAAGTAGAGGGATACACACCTTCTGAAAGATCTGTAGGAGCAGCTTTCCAGATAGAATTTGCAAAAGCAAAAGGAAGAATAATTGTTGCAGCATTTGCATCTCATATCCACAGACTTCAGCAGATAGTAACAATAGCTGAATCATATGGAAGAAAAATTGCAATAGATGGAAGAAGTTTAGTAAAAGTTTTTGATATAGCAGCAAAAATGGGATATCTGAAAATAAAAAAAGATACTATGATTTCCCTTGCTGATGTGGAAAATGAAAAAGACAATAAAGTAGTTATTCTTTGCACAGGAACACAGGGAGAGCCTATGGCATCTCTTTCAAGAATAGCTCAAAATATACACAAGCATACAAAAATAAAAGAGGGAGATACTGTAATTATTTCAGCAACACCAATTCCGGGAAATGAAAAAGCAGTTTCTAAAAATATAAACAATCTTTTAAAATATGATGCAGAAGTTATTTTTAAGAAAGTTGCAGGAATTCATGTATCGGGACACGCAAGCATAAAAGAACAGGAGCTTATGCTTAATCTTATAAAACCGAAATATTTTATGCCTGTTCACGGAGAATATAAAATGCTTAAGGCACATATAGAAACAGCTATTGCAACAGGTGTTCCAAAGGCAAATACACTTCTTGGACTAAATGGAAATAAAATAGAAGTGACACAGAGCGGTGTTAAAATAAAAGGAAAAGTAAGTGCAGGAGCAACATTTATTGACGGACTTGGTGTGGGAGATATAGGACAGACAGTATTGAGAGACAGACAGCAGTTATCACAAGATGGGGTAATAATTGTAGTATTTACTCTTAATAAAGAAACTGGTAAAATAGTAGCCGGACCTGAAATTGTAACAAGAGGATTTACATATTCAAAAGATTCAGAAGAACTTATTAACGGAACAATGGAACATATAAACGAGAAACTGAAAAAACTGGAAGATTCAGTAATAAAAGAATGGGGTCCAATAAAAGCTGTAACAAAAGAGGCTGTTGCAAAATATGTATACAGCAAAACAAAGAGAAACCCTGTTATTTTACCAATTATAATGGAGATATAATTTAAAGAAAATTTTAGAAGAGAAAAAGGAGAATAGATTTAATGAACAGCAGACAAAGAGAATTTTTAAGAAAAGCGGCACACGATTTAGAGCCAATGGTAAGACTTGGGAAAGATGGATTTACAGATAATCAGGCTCAAAGCATTTTAGATGTAATAGAATCAAGAGAGCTTATAAAAGTAAAAATACTTCAAAACTCTAAAGTAGAAAAAGAGGAAGTAGCAAAAGAGATAGAAGAAAAAACAGGTTGCGAAGTAGTAGGAATCATAGGAAAAACAATAATTTTTTTTAAAGAAAATAAAGAGAAACCAAAAATTTCTTTAGAAATGAAAAATATAAAATAATAAAAGTATAAAGAAGGAAAAAATTATGGGTGAAGCAGAAGTTGGAATAATATTTGGAAACAGAATATTGGATGTAACTTTTATTGCTTGGTTTATTGCACAGTTTTATAAAGTTTTGACAAGCATTTTTGTTCAGAAAAAATTTGATATAAAACGGCTTTTTGATACAGGAGGAATGCCAAGTTCTCATTCATCAACAGTGTCATGTCTTGCTGTAAGCACTGCATTAATACATGGGACTAAAAGTACATACTTTGCAATTTCAGTTATTCTTGCAGTAATAGTTATGTATGATGCTATGGGAATAAGAAGAGCAGCAGGAAAACAAGCAGGAGTTTTAAACAGAATGATGGACAGACTTTCTGAAAAAATCGGAGAGATGTTTCATGACGAAAAACTTAAGGAGCTTCTTGGGCATACACAGTTGGAAGTTTTAGCAGGAATGATACTGGGAACAGCAGTAGCATTTATATTTAAAGACTATTTAATTTCTTAATATTAAGGTGAAAAATATGGATTTGGACAATATGACAACAGAGAATCTGAATAATCTGTGCTGTGATATAAGAAAAAAAATAATAGATGTTGTTCTGAAAAATGGAGGACACCTTGCTTCAAATCTTGGAGTTGTGGAGCTTACTGTTGCACTGAAAAAGATTTTTAATAATGCTGATGACAAAATTCTATTTGATGTAGGGCATCAGTCTTATGTTTATAAAATTCTTACAGGGAGAGAAAAGGAGTTTTCAACAATAAGAACGTTTAATGGGATAGGACCTTTTCAAGACCCCAAAGAAAGCAGTGCAGACCATTTTATAACAGGCCATGCAGGAAGTGCTCTTTCAGCAGGATGCGGAATAGCTTTTGCACAGCCTGATACAAGGGTTATTGTGGTTATAGGAGATGCCTCAATAGCAAACGGACACTCTCTTGAGGCTCTTAACAACATGGGAAATCTGAAAAATATGATTGTTGTTCTTAATGATAATGATATGTCCATAGGAAAAAGCGTAGGTTCTCTTTCAAACTGTTTCAGCAGAATGATTTCAAGCAAAGTTTACATGGCTGTAAAAAAAGATGTGAAAAACATAATAGACAGAGGAACATTTGGAAGAAAAGTAAAAAATACTCTTGGAAGAGCAGAACATTCTATAAAAAACTTTTTCCTTCCAATGAGCATATCAGAAAACCTTGGATTCAAATATTTTGGTGTAGTTGACGGACATAATATGGAAGAACTTCTTTCTGTATTTTCTAAAGTGAAAAATGAAGAGGGACCTGTATTTGTTCATGTGAGAACCAAAAAAGGAAAGGGATATCAGCCGGCAGAAGAGGACAAAGAAAAATTCCATGGTGTCAGTCCTTACAATCCATTTAAAGTAGAGGGACAGAAAACTTATTCTGATATTTTTGGAGACAAACTTGTTGAGATGGCAGAAAAAGACAAAGATATTTGTGCAATTTCAGCAGGAATGGTAAAAGGAACGGGACTTAAAGAGTTTTTTGAAAAATACCCTGAAAGAAGTATTGATGTTGGAATAGCAGAGGGACATGGAGTTACTTTTGCAGGAGGACTTGCAATATCAGGGAAGAAACCGTATTTTGCAATATATTCAACATTTCTTTCAAGAGGTGTGGGGCAGCTGGTTCATGATATATCTTTACAGAAACTTCCTGTAAAATTTATGATAGACAGAGCAGGTATTGTCGGTGAAGATGGAAAAACACATCATGGAATATATGATGTGCCTTTTATACTTTCAATACCAAATTTTACAGTACTGGCTCCTACAACAAAAAAAGAAATGGAAGAGATTATGGAGTTTTCAGCAGAATACAATGAACCTCTTGCAGTGAGATATTCTAAAGATGAGGGCTTTGATATAGAGGGAGATACACCTTTTGTATTGGGAAAATGGAGAGAGATAGAAAAAGGAGAGAAAAATCTGTATATAGCAGCAGGGTCTATGCTGAAAGAGATTTTATCTGTAAAAGATATTCTGAAAGAAAAAGGTTTGGATGGAACAATTATAAGTGCAGCATCAATAAAACCTATGGATACAGAATTTATTGACAAAAATTTTGAAAAATATGAAAATATTATAGTGCTTGAAGAAAATTATATAGTAAACGGTTTCGGAAGTCAGATAACAGACTATATAAACAATTCAAAAATAAACAGAAAAATAATAAAAATCGGAATAGAAACAGGAGCTGTTCCTCATGGAAAAAGAGGAATATTGCTTGAGGAGTATGGTTTAAGAGGAATAAAATTAGTGGAAAGAATAGAAGGTAAAATTAATGGGGAAAGCTAATGAAAAAGCATTAGAGTTTATAAACATACTTGTGAATAATGAAATGGTGGGAGAACTGGAAAACCATGATGATCAGGGAGTAAAAGTAAGTGCGCATACATATGATGTACTTAAAGTATCAATAGATGAAATCAGAAGAGATTACAGCAGCTTTGATGAGGCAAAAAGATTTATAGATTTTTTTGCAATAATTGTAGGAGTAATCATTCATGATTTGAGCAAGGGAAGCATAAGAAAAACTTCTGAAACAATGTCCCACTCACAAATGATGTTAAAAAAACCTGATTACATTATAAAAGAGGCAGATTCTTTATTGGAAGAGATAGAGAATAAAGCCGGTGTAAAAATAAAAGAAAATATAAGAAAAAATATTACTCATATTGTTGTATCTCATCACGGGAGATGGGGAAAAATTGTACCGAACACAAGAGAGGCTCATATAGTACACAGAGCTGATATGTATTCAGCAAAGTATCACAGAATAAATCCTATTGGTGCAAATGAGATTTTAGAATGCTTATGCAACGGAGAAAATATTGCAGAAATAAGCAAGAGATTCATGTGTACAACAGGGGTTATAAAAGACAGACTTAAAAGAGCAAAAATGGAACTTAGACTTAAGACAACAAAGCATCTTCTGAATTATTATAAAAAATCAAGAAAAGTTCCAATCGGAGATAATTTCTTTACAAAAAGAGTAAAAGAAACAGCAAAGCTTATTGCAGCAGTTGAGAAAAAAGGATTTAAAAAACTTATTCTTACAAATCAGCTGCTTGATTATCTTGTTGATAAAGAGATTTTTGAAGATAATATAGGAGAAACAAATGAAGGAAAGAATTGATGTTTTGCTGGTGAATAACGGATTTTTTCCGGATATTGACAAAGCAAGAAGGGCTGTTACGGCAGGAATTGTTCTTGTAAATGATGTGAAAGTTGAAAAAGCAGGAACACAGATAAAAATAGACGACAGCAAAGAACTTAATATAAGAGTAAAAGGAAAATCATTTAAGTATGTAAGCAGAGGAGGTCTGAAGCTTGAAAAAGCAATAGAAGTTTTCGGACTGGACTTTAATAATAAAAAGATACTTGATGTAGGTTCATCAACAGGAGGGTTTACAGACTGTGCTCTTATGAATGGAGCAGAGCATGTGTATGCAGTTGATGTGGGAACAAATCAGCTTGACTGGAAACTTCGTAATGATGAGAGAGTAACATCAATAGAAAACAAACACATAAGAGATTTGAAAAAAGAAGAAATAGATAATTCTGAGATCGAGTTAAGTGTAATGTACGTATCTTTTATATCTATAACAAACGTTTTTGAATCTTTAATAAAATTTTTCAAACCTGATACAAAACTTATGGCACTTATAAAACCTCAGTTTGAAGTAGAGAAATCTAAAATAGATAAAGGAGGAATAGTAAGAAATAAAAAATATCAGGAAGAGGCAGTCAGAAAAACAGTGGAAGAAGCGGAAAAACATGGATTGTATCTTGAAAAACTTGATTTTTCTCCTATAAAAGGGGGAAAAGGAAATTCAGAATATATTTCATTGTTTGGTTTAGAAAAAAAAGATGTCGTTTTTAATATAACAGACATAGTTGACTCATGCGAGAATTTAGGGGGAGCATTATAATGAAAAACTTTAAAAAGTTTATAGCAGCAGCTGTAATAGTATTGGCACCATTGAGTCTTTCTGCAAAGGAAAAAGAACCTAAAACAGGTTTTATGAATAATGTTAAAGAATTAAAAGAGATTTCTGATATTATGGATATTATTCAGGAAAACTTTGTGGGAGATAAAAAGCTTGATAAGACAATTCTTATGCAGGGAGCAGTAAAAGGAATGATGGAAACTCTTGATGACCCTCATTCAAACTATTTTTCTAAAGACGGTATGGAAGACTTGGAAGGAAAAATAAAAGGAGAATACTCAGGTGTGGGAATGATAATAAGAAAATCTTCCGGAGAACCTGTAATGGTAGAACTTCTTATTGAAGGAACTCCTGCTTTCAAAGCCGGAATAAGACCAAAAGATAAGCTTATTTCCATTGACGGAAAACCTACATACAATATGGATCTTGAAGAAGCTTCTAAAATGTTGAAAGGTAAGAGCGGAACAACAGTAAAAGTTCAGATATACAAAGAATCAGAAAAGAAAACAAAAGATATAACTCTTAAGAGAGAAACAATAAAACTTGAAAATGTAAGTAGTAAAATGCTGCCAAATAAAATAGGATATATAAAACTTACTCAGTTTGGTGATGATGTAGATATTCAAGTGGCAAAAAGTCTTGAAAAATTACAGGCAGAGGGAATGAAAGGACTTATTTTCGATCTTAGAAACAATCCGGGAGGAAGAATAGATCAGGCTGTGAAAATCGGATCTATGTTTATTCCTGAAGGTGTTATTGTAAGTGAAAGACCTAAGAAAGGTGAAGAAACTTTCAATATGAGAGAGGGTAAATATTATGGAGATTTCCCATTAGTAATTCTTATCAATGAAGGAAGTGCGTCAGCATCTGAGATAGTTGCGGGAGCAGTAAGAGATTATAAAAGAGGAAAACTTGTTGGAGAAAAAAGTTTTGGTAAAGGAAGTGTGCAGGTTCTTCTTCCTCTTCCAGACGGAGACGGAATAAAACTTACTATTGCTAAATATTACACTCCAAAAGGTGAGAATATTCATGGAAAAGGAATTACTCCGGATATAGTTATTGAAGAAGATGAAGATTATCTGTTCTATGACGGGCTTGTAACAAATATTGATGAGAAGGAACAGGCAGAAAGCAAGAAGAGAATTCTTGATGATGTGGTTGGAAAAGAGAAAGCAGAAACTCTTGTTAAGAGAGAGGACAAACAGCTTCAGACTGCACAGGCAGCTATTGCATCTATGATTAAAGAGAGAGAAGCTAAGAATAAAAAGTAAAAAAAGTTAAGAATAAAATTCTCTCTGAAAAAATATCGGCTATTTCGTCGATGCAGGAGGATGAGAGCCTTATTAGGCTCTCAACGACTAGCAGAGCCGACGAATTAAAAATTTTATTTATTAAATTTTTAATTTGTTCAGCACTTTGCAATTCTGTTTCGCTGCATAAATTACGCAGATATTTTTAATCGCGATAATTTTATTCTTAAATTATTAATTATATTTAAGGAAGGCTGATTATGCTATATATAGTGGCAACACCAATAGGAAATTTAGAGGATATAACTTTAAGAGCAGTGAGAATATTAAAAGAGGCTGACTATATTTTTGCTGAAGATACAAGAGTTACTAAAAAGCTTTTGAATCATCTTGAAATATCAAATACTCTTTACAGATATGATGAACATACAAAACAGCATCAGGTAGAAAATATTATAAATCTTTTAAAAGAGGGGAAAAATGTGGCTCTTGTAACAGATGCAGGAACACCATGTATTTCTGATCCCGGATATGAAGTTGTAGATGCAGCACTTAATGAGGGAATAAAAGTAGTTCCAATTCCGGGAGTAAGTGCAATGACAGCAGCAGCTTCTGTTGCAGGTGTGTCTATGAGAAGATTTATATTTGAAGGTTTTCTTCCAAAGAAAAAAGGAAGACAAACACTTTTAAAATCTTTTGCTGAAGAAAAAAGAACAATTATGTTTTTTGAATCACCACACAGAGTTGTGAAAACTCTTAAAGATATAGAAGAGTTTATGGGAGTAAAAAATATTGTTCTTGTAAGAGAGATTACAAAAATCTATGAAGAGATAATAAGAGGAACAACAGAAGAGCTTATTGCAAAACTTGAAAAACAGACTCTTAAAGGTGAGTTTGTAATAATAGTAAGAGGAAATGAGCAGGAAGAGAAGAGAGAAAAAGTTAATAAATATGCTAAAGATGATTATGAAGAAGAAGAGGATTACGAAGACGAGGAATAGGAGGGACATTTTATGTCAATGACAAAAATTAACTGGTATCCGGGTCATATGAAGAAAACCAAGGATATGATGAAAGAAAATATGCCGCTTATTGATATTGTATTGGAAGTGGTAGATGCAAGAATTCCTATTTCAAGCAGAAATCCGGATATTGCAACTTTTTCAAAAAATAAAAAAAGAATTATTGTAATAAACAAGGCAGACTTAGTAGAAAAAGAAGAGATAAATCAGTGGAGAGATTATTTTATAAAAAATAATGATGCTGACGAGGTGCTGGAACTTAGTGCTGAAACAGGTTTCAATATGAGAAAACTTTATACTATAATTGATAAAGTATCTGCTGAAAAAAAAGAAAGGCTTATGAAAAAAGGTCTTAGAAAAGTAAATACAAGACTTATGGTTGCAGGAATACCAAACGTTGGAAAATCAAGACTTATTAACAGAATAGTTGGTAAGAACAGTGCCGGAGTTGGAAATATGCCGGGATACACAAAAGGAAAACAATGGATAAGAATTAAAGAGGGATTGGAACTTCTTGATACACCGGGAATTTTATGGCCTAAGTTTGAAGATGAAAGAGTGGGATACAATCTTGCAATTTCAGGAGCAATTAAAGATGATATTCTGCCCATAGATGATGTAGCATGCAAACTGATTGACAAAATGATGTTTTATGGTTTAAAAGATGCACTGAAAAGCAGATATAAACTTCTTGAAGAAGATTTTGAAGGTGTAACAGGAAACGTAATAGAAAATATAGCTAAAAGAATGCAGATGATACAAAAAGGAGGAAACCTTAATGTTCATCAGGCTACTCTTACTCTTTTAAGGGATTACAGAGCAGCAAAATTAGGAAAATTTGGTTTAGACAGAGAGCTGTTGATGCAGGGAGGAAAAAATGAAAAATAGAGCAGCAGAAGGGCTTATGCTGGATTTAGAAAAAACAAGAGATATTTTAGTAAATTTTTTAAGAGATGAAGTTCACAAAATCGGGTTTAAAAAAGTAATACTTGGTCTTTCAGGAGGAATTGATTCAGCTTTGGTAGCTTTTCTTGCAGCAGAAGCATTTGGGCCTGAAAATGTATACACAGTTATGATGCCTTATAAAACTTCAAGCAAAGAAAGTTTGGAACATGCAGAACTTGTAGTAAAAGCAACAGGAATTAATACTAAAAAAGTGGAAATCACACCAATGGCAGACGCATATTTTGCTATGAATGATGAGATGTCAAGTCTTAGAAGAGGAAACTTTATGGCAAGAACAAGAATGTGTGTACTTTTTGACAACTCTGCAAAAGAGGGAGCACTTGTTCTTGGAACATCAAACAGAACAGAAATTCTTTTAGGATACAGCACACAGTTTGGAGATTCTGCATCAGCAGTAAATCCAATAGGTGACTTATACAAAGCACAGGTATGGGCACTTTCAGAATTTCTTGGAGTACCGAAAGAGATAATAGACAAAAAACCAAGTGCAGACTTATGGGAAGGACAGACAGATGAGCAGGAGCTTGGATTCTCTTATCAAATGGCTGATGAGGTTCTTTATTATCTGACTGATGAAAGAATGACTCTTGAAGAGATAACAGAACTTGGATATGATGAAAATATTGTAAAAACAATAATGAGAAAAATCAAAATGGCTCAGTATAAGAGAAAACTTCCAGTTATAGCAAATATTTCAGAAAGAGGAATTGGAACAGATTTTAAATATCCAAGAGACTGGGGAGTGTAAAATAAAACAGAAAGGGAAGGTATTTTATGAAAGAACACGAAAAAACCTTATTGGAAGAATTAAAAGAGTTTGAAAAAGAAAAAGACAGAATAAGACAGATTGTTGGTAAAATCGGCGGGAAAAATAATACTCAGGTAAAAAAAGTAAATGCAATTTTAATAGGGATGATTATAGCTCTTTTATTTATGGGAGGAGTTCTTGGAAAGATGTCCCTTGAGCTTACTATGTATCTGGCTATACTTCTTGGAATTGTAAAAATAATCTGGATGCTTTATGAAACAAAAAAATCAAGTCATTTCCAGTTTTGGATATTGAACTCTGTTGAAGTAAGAATTAATGATATGGCAGCAAAAGTAAGCAAAATGGAAAAGAAAATCCGTGAGATGGATATATCTGAAAAAACAGAAAAAACTGAAAAAGAGGCTGAAGAAAAACAATAATAAAAGTTCTCAAAAGGAGGAATACATATGATAATGTGGCTGGCAGCAGCAGTAGTATTTTTTGTAGTAGAGGCAGGAATATCAGGGCTTATATCTTTATGGTTTGGAATAGCAGCCATTATAACAATGCTGTGTTCTCCTTTTATAAACAATGTTATTTATGAGTTTTATCTGTTTATAGTTTTATCAGCAGTTATTTTTCTTCTTACAAAAAATATGTCTAAAGCGTGGAGAGAAAGAAAAAAAGATACTTTGGACAGAATAACAGGAAGTATTGTTAAAGTAAGAGGAATGAATGAAAGAGAGGATTATGATATTTACCTTGACGGAAAAAACTGGATTGGTAAATGTGATGAATCTCTTGAGGTTGGAGAAGAAGCTGAAGTTATAGGAATAGAAGGAATAAAACTTATTTTAAAAAAAATAAGTTAAAAATATTTAAATAAAAACATCTCAAATATCCTTTATGATATCTGAGATGTTTTTTATTTTAACTTGGTTTAGGTTGTATCACTTAATACTTTAATTAAGCATTAACCGGTTTAGCGACCCATTTAGTTTTTAAGAAGAATCCCATAGCAAGAACAGCAGCTATTATACCAGCTGGATATCCAATGCTTTCAGATAATCTTAATCCCTCAGGAGCAACTAAGATGTAAGTTGTTACAACTGCTGTCATAAATGTTCCCGGAATAGATGCGATCCAGTGATTTTTACCTGCTCTTGCAAGGTAAGCAGCAGCAGCCCAAAGAGCTATAGTTGCAAGTGTCTGGTTAGACCAAGCAAAGTATCTCCAAATGATTGTGAAATCTATGAAACATAATGCAACACCAACTACGAATAATGGAATTGCGATTATAAATCTGTTTACGATAGGTCCTTGTTTATATTTTAAAGCATCAGCTATTGTAAGTCTTGCACTTCTGAATGCAGTATCTCCAGATGTTATTGGACATGCAACAACTCCAAGAATAGCTAAAGCTCCTCCAACTTTACCAAGGATTGAGTTAGAAATTGTACTTACTATTACACCAGGTGTTCCTGCTTGAGCAAGTCCTTCAGTTCCGCCGAAGAATGACATTGCAGCAGCAGCCCATACAAGAGCGATAACTCCTTCTGCAATCATAGCACCATAGAATACTCTTCTTCCTTCTTTTTCTGTTCTCATACATCTAGCCATTAAAGGTGATTGAGTAGCATGGAATCCAGATATTGCTCCACATGCTATTGTAACAAATAGATATGGGAATAAAGAAGTTCCTTTTGGGTGCATATTAACAAAAGCTATTTCAGGGATATCATATCCTAATACAACAAGTCCAACTCCGATTCCAACTCCCATGATAATTAAACATGCTCCAAATATTGGATAAATTTTTCCGATTAATTTATCAACAGGAAGAACAGTTGCTGCCATATAGTATACTATGATTACTCCAACCCACATAAGTGAATTTTTACCTGTAAGGTTTGCTAAAATATCAGCTGGTCCTGTTACGAATACAACTCCAACAAGAACTAAAAGCACAACTGAGAAAACTCTCATTACCTGTTTAGCTTTGTCACCTAAGTATATTCCAACTATCTCTGCTATTGTAGCTCCGTCATGTCTTACTGATAACATTCCAGAAAGGTAGTCGTGAGTAGCTCCGGCAAATATACATCCAAATACTATCCATAAAAATGCTGCTGGTCCCCATAAAGCTCCGGCAATTGCACCAAATATTGGTCCAAGTCCTGCTATATTTAAGAACTGAATAAGAAAGGCTTTTTTCCAATCGATTTCCACATAGTCAACTCCATCTGCCAAACGAACAGCCGGTGTTTCTCTGTTCTCATCAATTCCAAAAACTTTTTCTACAAATTTACCATAAGTCATATAACCTACGATCAAAGCAACTAATGAAACTAAAAAGCTTATCATAAAAACAACCTCCATTAAAATAAAATTTTTTATCTTTCATTACCAACCATATTCATATTATACTTTTTAAGTTTGAATAATGTAATGAATGTTCTTTAAAAGGTAAAATTTCACACTTAAAAAGCAGTATACTGTCTTGAGATGCACTTTGGGTATTTTGTATTTTGTGATATAATTAATTGATGAAAAACTTTGGAGGTAGAAATGTTTAATTTGATGAGTCACCTTTTAAATAATCTGGGATATATAATTGTCATTGCATTTTTCTTTACGAAATTTGACAGTGCCAGAAATATATTTACCAGAGAGAAATACAGCAGGAAAGATATTATAATTCTCTCTGCTTTTTTTTCGGGACTTGCAATTATAGGAACATATGTAGGGGTAGATTATAAAGGTTCTATTGCAAACACCCGTAATATAGGAGTTATAGTTGGAGGAATACTAGCAGGACCACAGGTGGGAATTATTTCCGGAATTATAGCAGGGCTTCACAGACTTTGTATAAATACAGGACAGCTTACCACAGTTCCCTGTTCCATTGCAACTATCCTTGGAGGATATCTTGCAGCTTATTTATATAAAAAATCCAGCGGGAAAACCAGATATATGTATGGGTTTATCGGGGGATTTATTGTTGAAAACTTAAGTATGCTCCTTATTATTATAATGAATACAGATAAAGTTCTGGCATGGGAGATTGTAAGAAATATTTATCTTCCTATGATACTTGCCAATGCAGTTGGAGTATCTGTTGTTATTCTTATTATAGAAGGAATTATTGAAGAAAAAGAGATTATGGCAGGAATGCAGGCAAAAACAGCTCTTGAAATTGCTAATAAAACACTTCCATATTTCAGAAAAGGTGAGTCTTTAAATGAAGTATGCAGAATAATTCTTGAATATCTTGAGGCTAAAGCTGTTGTTCTTACAAATGAAAAAAATATTATAGCAAGTTACAGTGAATCAGAAATATATAAGATAGACCATAATGAAATTAAAAGCGATGCAACAAAAAGAGTTCTTAAAACAGGTGAAATTCTTATAGCAAATAAAAGTACAGATGAAGTTAATTTTAAATGTATTTCAGGAAAAATAAAATCCTGTATCATTGCTCCTTTGTTTCAGGGAGAAAAGATAAAAGGAACACTTAAAATTTATTTTGATAAAAACGGCTTTATAACAGCTAGAAAAAAATATCTTGTTATTGGTTTGTCTCAGCTTATTGCAACACAGCTTGAAATAACTAAAATGGAAAATTTGAAAACAATGGCAAGAGATGCAGAGCTGAAAGTTCTTCAGGCACAGATAAATCCTCATTTTCTTTTTAACGCTTTGAATACAACAGCATTTTTTGTAAGAACAGATCCTGCAAAAGCAAGAGAAGTTATAATAGATCTGTCTACATATCTTAGATTTAATCTTGAAAATTTTTCAAAACTTGTTCCTCTTTCTCAAGAGCTTGAACAGGTAAAAGCATATATGAACATTGAGAAATCAAGATTTAATAAAATAAACAGTTTTTATGAAATAGAAGAGGGAACAGGAGATATAAAAATCCCAAGTCTTACAATTCAGCCTCTTGTGGAAAACAGCATAAAGCATGGATTTTTAAAATCAAGAAATGAGGGAAATATATATATTAAAGTAAGAAAAAGAGAAAGAGGCTGTGAGATTATAATTGAAGATGATGGTATTGGAATAGAGCAGAAAGTTATAGATGAACTTGATATACCGGAAATTGAAAAAAGCGTTGGATTAAAAAATGTACATAACAGAATAAAACTTCTTTATGGTACAGGTCTTCAGATAACAAGACTGGAAAAAGGAACAAGAATATCTTTTAATATAGAATAAACAGAGGGAGGAGCAAATGATAAAATGTGTAATAGTTGAAGATGAATTTCCTGCTAGAGAAGAACTTAAATATTTTATAAACAACTTTGAAGGAATTGAGCTGGAAAAAGAGTTTGAAAATCCTGTTGATGCTCTTAAGTACTTGAAAGACAGCAGTATTGATGTGGTGTTTCTTGATATAAATATGCCTGAACTTGACGGAATGAGTCTTGGAAAAATAATTTCTAAAATAAATGAAAATATAAAAATTGTTTTTATTACAGCATATCGTGATTATGCTGCTGAGGCTTTCGAGATAAAAGCTTTTGATTATCTTTTGAAGCCGTATTCTGACAAAAGAATAAAAGAGGTATTGGAAAATCTTACTAAAGAAAGAGAAACAGAAATTTCCAAAGATGTAAACCGTATTAATAAAATAACAGGACTTCTTGACAACAAAATGTTTGTAATCTCTCTTGATGATATATATTATATTGAAGTGGATGAAAAAGACAGCCTTATATATACAAAAGATGCTGTTTATACTTCAAAAGTTAAAATTTCTAAATTAGAAGAAATTCTTCCTAAAGAAAAATTTTACAGAACCCACAGATCTTATATAGTAAATCTTGATAAGATTGTTGAGGTTGAGCCTTGGTTTAACAGTACATATGTTTTAAAAATTGCAGACTTAAAATTTAAAGTTCCTGTAAGCAGAAATAAAGTTAAAGAATTTAAAGAACTTCTGATAATAAAATAATTTTTTACAGTTCTTTTACAGAAAAAATAATCTGATTTAACCTGCTTTTATTATAATCACCTTGAAAAGATAAATTAATTTTTTAAAATTCAGGGAGGATTAAAATGAAATTTGATACTAAAAAACTATTTTTAGCAGGACTTTTATCTCTTAGCGTAACAGCTTTTGCAGACAGCCCAAAATATATTTTCTACTTTATCGGTGACGGTATGGGAGCTGCTCAAAGACAGATTACAGAAGAGTATAAAAAAGGAGTTATGAAAAAAGACGGAAAACTTTTAATGAACTCTCTTCCATTTGCAGCAATCACAACAACTTATTCTGCTGATACATTAATAACAGACTCTGCAGCAGCAGGAACAGCTCTTGCAACAGGGCACAAAACAAACAACGGAGTTATTGCAAAAACTCCAAAAGGAAAAGACCTTAAAACTCTTCTTGAAATGGCTCAAGATCAAGGAAAAGCAACAGGACTTGTTACAACAACAAGAATAACTCATGCTACACCAGCTGTATTTGCATCTCACAATATGGACAGAGATGATGAAAACGGAATAGCAGAAGATTATGTAGAAAGTAATGTTGATTACTTTGCAGGTGGAGGATACAGACACTTTGCAGGTAAAGACAGCGGACTTTCAAGCAAAAGAAAAGACAACAGAGATTTAATAAAAGAGTTTCAGGATAAAGGATACAAAACATTTACAGGAAAAGAATCAGGTAAAGATTTCAGAAACTGGTCGCCAAAAGCAGGAGAAAAAGTTTTCGCAGCTTTAGAATCTTCACATATGCCATATGAAATTGACAGAAATAAGAAAACAACTCCAAGTTTAAAAGAGATGACAGACAAAGGTATTGCTTTATTACAAAATGATAAAGACGGATTCTTTATGATGGTTGAGGGAGGAAGAATTGACCACGCATCACATGCCAACGATGTTATGGGAACAATCTACGATACAATAGCTTTTGATGATGCTATAAAATCAGCTTACAATTTCTATCAAAAACACCCTCAAGATACATTAATCGTTGTTGCAGCAGACCACGAAACTGGAGGAATGGGACTTGGATTTGGTGCTAACTACTTCTTAAAATTAGATGAACTTAAAAATGTAAAAGTATCTGTTGAAGATGTTCTTCAAAAAGCTTACACAGGAAACAGAGATGAGTTCTTTAAATATATAAACAAAAACATGGGGCTTAAAAATTTAACTGATGCAGAAAAAGCAGCAATAACTAAAGCTATGGACTTACAAGACAGCAACAAAAATGCAAGTGATTTGTTTGGAGGATACAGTCCTGTGGCAATAGCAGTAACACATATTATCTCTGAGCGTTCTGGAATGATGTGGACTTCATATGCACATACAGCTGTTCAAGTTCCTCTTGCAGCAGTAGGTAAAGATGCTCAAAACTTTATTGGATTTAAAGACAACACTGATGTTGCAAAATTAATTGCAAAATCAATGGGTGAAGAAATCAAATAACTTTGGGTGATAATGTGAAAAAAATAGGAATAATTATTGCAGCAGCTGCAGCATTCCTAGCCCTTCTGATTTTCAGCGGAAAATCAGAAGGGTATTTCTTTAAAAAAGAAAATATAGGAAAAGTTCTTCAGGTTGATAACAGCGATGCTGTTGTTCAGGGAGTTACAAAAGTAGGATGTCAGCATCTTGAAATAGAAATTCTTACAGGGAAATATAAAGGTACAAAAGTGGAAGTCAATAATCTTTTAAGCGGAAGTATGGAATATGATGAATTTTATGTTCCAAATGACAAAATTCTTATTGCTGTTTCTGATGACTTAGACAGCGGAGAAATAAATGTTAAGGTACTTTCTCTTTTAAGAGTTGAAAAACTGGCAATACTTGCCTCAATTTTTATAGTTCTTCTTATAGTTTATGCAAGAAAAGTGGGAGTACAATCTCTTCTTTCATTTGTGGGAAGTGTTATTATAATTTGGGAATATCTTATTCCTGCTTTGAAAAAAGGGGAAAATGTATTTTTGATTACAGTTTTTGCTCTGATTCTTTTGTCTGCCCTTATTATTTTTCTTGTGGCAGGTTTCACGAAAAAAGGTTGGAGTGCATTTTTGGGAACTTTATCAGGACTTTTTGTAACAGCTGTTTTAACATTTATTTTTGGGGATGCATTCAGAATTGACGGAATGAATCAGCCAATGGCTCAGAGTGTATTTTTTTCAAGTTTCATGAGTATAAATATTCTGGATATTTTCTATTCAGCAATTATCATAGGAGCAAGCGGTGCAGCTATGGATATTGCAATGGATATGACAGCAACTATTCAGGAGCTGAAATATCATAATCCGAATATTTCAAGAAAGGATCTTATAAAGTCAGGGTTTAATGTAGGGCGTTCTGTTATAGGAACTATGACAACAACTCTCCTTCTTGCTTATTCAGGAGGTTTTCTGACTCTTATGATTTTATTTTTGGAAAGAAATACCTCTCTTCTTCAGATTTTAAATATGAAGATAGTAACATCTGAAATTATTAAAATTATAATAGGAAGTATAGGGCTTGTGGTTGTTGCACCTATCACAACATATATAGCCTCTTTTATATATTCACTTCCTGATAAAAATAAATAGATATAAAAATAAGGAATTGTTGAAAAAAGATAGTACAAAAATAAAATTTTCGATTTTAAAAATATCTGCGTAATCTATGCAGCGAAACAGAATACAGAAAATTT
>UQOH01000001.1 GCA_900542625.1 uncultured Fusobacterium sp. | reverse complement strand
ACAGTCAAATTTTCTGTATTCTGTTTCGCTGCATAAATTACGCTGATATTTTTAAAATCGAAAATTTTATTTTTAATTTTTGAAGATAGTAATGTATTTAGTAATCTTTTTCTTCAAAAGAAAGTTCCAGTTTTTTTATATTTGCCTTAAGCTTTCTGTATGTAACCCCTGCTGCATCAAGCATTCTCTTAGATGCTTGGTCTGAATCTGTCCCATCATATTTATCTGATAAGAATACAATCTCTTTTATCCCGCTTTGAATTATAGCCTTGCTGCACTCATGACATGGGAAAAGTGCCACATAGATCGTACAGCCTTTTAAACTTCTTGTACTGTTCAAAATTGCATTAAGTTCAGCATGACATACAAAAGGATATTTTGTGTGAAGAAAATCCCCTTCTCTTTCCCATGGAAATTCATCGTCACTGCATCCTCTTGGAAGCCCATTATATCCAAGTCCTACAATTCTTTTATCTTCTGTTACAATACAGGCTCCAACCTGAGTGTTAGGATCCTTGCTTCTTCTTGCAGAAAGAAGAGCCACTCCCATAAAATATTCGTCCCAGTCTATATAATCTTCTCTCTTCATTTTTTATTTTCCTCCTGAAAATCTATATTAAAATTTATATTTTTACAACTTTATTTCTAAGATACAAATCTGCCAGTGCAACAGCCAGACATGATTCTATAACAACGGGAACACGAAGAACAAATGCTATGTCATGTCTTCCCTTTATTAAAAGTTCAGACTGTTTTCCCTCTTCAAAAGAATATGTATTCTGCTTTTTAAAAATACTTGCAGTAGGTTTTACTGCTGTTCTGAATACTATGTCATTACCGTTGGTAATTCCGCCATTTATTCCGCCACAGTTATTAGTAAGAGTTTTCCCTGCCTTATCAATTATTGTATCATTGCACTGACTTCCTCTCATTCTGCTGCTTTCAAAGCCAGCTCCAAATTCTATTCCTCTTACTCCTCCAACTGAAAACACCAAATGTGAAACAACAGATTCTACAGAATCAAAGAAAGGTTCACCAAGAGATTTTGGAATATTCTTCCCTCTGCACTCTATTATTCCACCAACTGAATCGCCGTCTTTTTTGATATCTTGCAGATATTTTTCTATTTCAATTTCTGAAATATTACTGTCCGTAAGCATAAGTTCCCCTAAAGAGATTATTCTGCTCTCTATTTTTATTTCATCAGACACTTTTTTTAAAATTTTCTTAGCAACCACTCCTGCACACACAAGAGCTAAAGTTACTCTTCCGGAAAACATTCCTCCGCCTCTCATATCATTAAAACCATAATATTTTTCTGAGGCTGTAAAATCACTATGCCCTGGTCTTGGATGTTTTCTAAAATCTATATAGGCTTTTGAATCTGTATTTTCATTTTTAAAAAATATATTTATTGGAGCTCCTGTTGTTCTCCCATTAAAAATCCCTGAAATAATTATTGGAATATCTTTTTCTATTCTTGCTGTTGTTCCAGTTTTTCCTGCTCTTCTTCTGCTTAGGTCATCTAAAAAATCTTCTGTTTTTATTTCAATTCCAACAGGACATCCGTCAATAACCACTCCTATACCCATTCCATGAGATTCTCCATAAACAGATATTCTGAAAAGCTGTCCAAAACCATTCATGAATTCTTCCTCCTAAAAAATTTTTTATACATACATGATACTATATTTTTTATATTTTTCAAAGATTTCTTTATCCCTTATACATTTTTTGGAAAATTTTATTTGACAAAATTATCAATTTGGTATATGATTAATCAAACTTAAAATTAAATATCCATCAAGAGAGACCGAGGGACTGGCCCTAGGACGTTTCAGCAACCTACCGTTTTGGTGTGGTGCTAATTCCAGACAGATGGCAAGAGCTAAGCTTGTTGTACAGTCAAATCTCTATTACTTGATGGTAGTAGAGATTTTTTTATTTAACATCAAGGGGAGGATTACATTATATGATTTCAATTGAAAAAGTCAACAAAATATATTCAAACGGCTTTCATGCTGTTAAAGATGTTGACCTGGAAATAAAAACAGGGGATATATTCGGAATTATCGGGCTCAGCGGAGCAGGAAAATCTTCGCTTATAAGACTTCTTAATAGACTTGAGGAGCCTACAAGCGGAAAAATAATAATAGATGGTGTAGATATTACATCTCTTTCAAAACCTGAACTTCTTGAAAAAAGAAAAAAAATTGGAATGATTTTCCAGCATTTCAACCTTCTTTCATCAAGAACAGTAGGAGAAAACGTAGCATTTGCACTTGAAGTTGCAAAATGGGATAAGGGAAAAATCAAAGATAGAGTTAAAGATTTATTGGAACTTGTTGAACTTTCAGATAAAGCTGATTATTTTCCAGATCAGCTGAGCGGAGGTCAAAAACAAAGAGTGGCTATTGCAAGAGCACTTGCAAATAACCCGGATATACTTTTATCTGATGAGGCAACATCTGCTTTAGATCCAAAAACAACAAAGGCTATTCTTGAACTTATAAAAAATATTCAAAACAAACTTGGTTTAACTGTTGTAATGATAACGCACCAAATGGAAGTTATCAAAGAGATATGCAATAAAGTTGCTGTAATGTCAGGAGGAAAAATTGTTGAATGTGGAGGAGTTCACCATATTTTTTCAAACCCTCAGTCTGATATCACGAAAGAACTTATTTCTTATCTTCCAAGCACAGATGAAAAAGGTATAGAGATTATGCAGCATAAAGGAAGTTATATTCTTAAACTTAAGTTCCTTGGAGTTATTGCTGAAGATCCTATCATATCAAAAGTTATCAGAAACTTTGATATTGATCTGAATATAATAAGCGGTTCCATTGATAACCTTTCTACAATGCAGGTTGGGCATCTTTATGTAGAACTTATCGGGGATATTGAAAAACAAAAATCAGCTATCAAATGGCTGGAAGAATACGGAGTATTTGTAGAGGTGATATACGATGGTATTTAATATGATTTTGACTTCAACTATAGAAACTTTATACATGGTTATATTTTCAACTCTGTTTTCTTTGATAATGGGATTTCCTATAGGAATTCTTCTAGTAATTACAAAGCCCGGAAACATTTGGGAAAAACCAAAATTAAATCAGTTTCTTGAAATTATTATAAACATGCTTAGATCATTTCCATTTATCATACTTATGATTTGCCTGTTCCCTCTTTCAAGAATTATTGTTGGAACAACAATCGGAAGTACTGCTGCTATAGTTCCTCTTTCAATATCTGCTGCTCCTTTTGTAGCAAGAATGATTGAAGGAGCACTTAACGAAATTGATAAAGGGCTTATTGAGGCAGCCTCAAGCATGGGAGCAGATAATATGACAATTATCTTTAAAGTTATGATTCCTGAAACACTTCCACATCTTATTCATGGAATTACTGTTACAGTTATCAGCCTTATTGGTTTTTCTGCAATGGCAGGAAGTATTGGAGCTGGAGGACTTGGAGATTTGGCAATAAGATTTGGTTACCAGAGATTTAAAACAGATATAATGGCTTATTCTGTTATTGTTATTATAATTCTGGTTCAGGTTTTACAATCTTTTGGAAATTATCTTTCAGTAAAATGTTTGACTATGACTAAAAGAAAACTTATGCTTTATTCTGCTGCTGTTATAATTACAGCAATAGGAACTTATTTGCTTCAAAAATAAATCAGTTTTTTAATTTTTTTATTAATACAATATTATATTTTTAAGGAGATGGTTATTATGACAAACACATTTAAAAGAGTTTTACTTTCAACAGCTGCACTTTTAGTTTTAGGAACTACTGCTTTGGCTAACACAGTTCTAAAAGTAGGAGCTACTCCTGTACCTCACGCTGAAGTTCTTAATGCAGTAAAAGACAAGCTGGCTAAAGAAGGAATTGATCTGCAGGTTGTAGATTTTACAGATTATGTTACTCCAAACCTTGCTCTTGCAGATGGAGAACTGGACGCTAACTACTTCCAGCACAAACCTTATTTAGATAAATTCTGTGAAGAAAAAGGATTAAAACTTGCTGTTGCAGGAGGAGTTCATGTTGAACCTATCGGAGTTTTTTCTGAAAAAATAAAATCAATTAATGATATTCCTGACAAAGCAACTGTTGCTATACCTAACGACCCGTCTAACGGAGGAAGAGCACTTATTCTTCTTCACAATGCAGGACTTATTACTTTAGCTGACCCTGCTGATTTATATTCTACTGAATTTGATGTTGCTAAAAACCCTAAAAAATTAAAATTCAAAACACTTGAGGCTGCTCAATTACCAAGAGTTTTAAAAGATGTTGATTTTGCTGTTATCAATGGAAACTATGCTTTAGAAGCAGGACTTTCTCCTACTGAAGATGCTTTACTATTAGAAGGAAAAGAATCTCCTTATACTAATATCGTTGCTGTAAGAGAAGGAGACGAAAAAAGAGCTGACATTGTTAAATTAATAGAGGCTTTAAACAGCCAGGAAACTGCTGATTTCATCAACAACACTTATAAAGGCGGAGTAGTTCCAGCATTCTAAACAGTATTGCTTTAAATATTAAAAAATTGTATTTAAAAATCCGAGATTAAAATTATTGAGATTAAAAATATCTGCGTAATTTATGCAGCGAGTTCATCGTAAAAAACGATATGTTTGAGGAAGACGAGTTCGTCGATGCAGGAGGCTGAGAACCTGATAAGGTTCTCAACGACTAGCAGAGCCGACGAATTAAAAATTTTATTTATTAAATTTTTAATTTGTTCCTCTTTCTTAGCAAGCAATATAAATAGCAGATATTTTTACGAAAAGAATTTTATTCTCGGATTATTAATTTTCTAACTTATATATTACTTGGCTGTTTAGAGAATATATATCCTCCCAGCATTATTATAAAAGATATTGCCAGTCCTGCATATAAAGCATCAATATTTAGGTTAAATATCCCTCTTCCTGCTGCCACAAGTATCGGGCTTAAAGTGATACTGGCAAGAACATACCTGCTTTCAATCTGTCTGCTTAAAAACAGAATACTACACATTGGGAAAAGCACTGTCATTGCCCTTAATCCCATTGCCATAAAACTCCATTCCAATATTAAGTCCTGTCCGTCTCCAAGAGTTGTAGAGAATGTTAAAATAAGAACTGCAACAATAGTTGCCCTTATCATAAATAGTTTTCTGCTTTCTTTTAGATTAGGCATAATTTTAGGATAAATATTATTTGAAAAAATACTGCATATTCCAAGAACAAGACCTGCTCCTGAACCTGTTATAACAACAAACAGGGTTCCCAAAATAAGTCCGCCGATAAAGTCAGGAATATAATTTATTACAAACATTGGAAAAGCAAGAGCAGAGTTCATTTCTGGAAAATGATATTTCATAAACATTCCCACAACTATCCCTGCAAGACTTATAGGAGGAATAAGCACAGCACTTAATATTGTTCCTTGAAAAGCAGCTTTCTTATCTTTTCCTGCTATTACTACCTGAACATATGTCTGCGTACATATTACCCCAAGCATCAGTGATAAACCACCACTTATATCTTTCCACATTCCTCTTGCAAAAACATTAAAATATTTTTCCTGTGGAAAATATGCAGCAAAATTTTTAAAATTATCTATTGAACTCAATGCTGTATATACCATAAATATTAAAGCACAGTATAATAAAAATAATTTTATTACTCCTATTATTCCTGTTCCCTTTATTCCTCCAAAAACAACATAGGACCCCATTACAAGACAGGCTATAATCCCCGCTGTAGTAATACTTATAGGAAATACTGTTACCAGAATGGTTATAGCTGAAAAAAGCTGAGCTATAATACTCAAAAATATTCCCAGAGAACTGAAAAGAGCTGATATTATTCTAACTTTTGTTCCATATCTTTTTTCCAGCATCTCTTGAATAGTCAGTGTATCATTTTTTCTTAATTTATCTATAAAAAATAAACCAAGACACAGACAGCCAAGCCCCGAACCTAAATTAAACCACAAAGCAGAATAACCATATTCAAAAGCCAGCTGTGTAGTTGCTATTGTTGATGCTCCTCCTACAAGTGTTCCTGTTATAGTTCCCACTATTACTGCTGTTGTCAGTCCTGAATTTCCAGTATTAAAATCTTTGGCGTTTTTGGTATTCTTCCCGGAAAAAATACCTATAATACACATAAGCACAACTACTAATCCTATTCCCAATAAATGATATATACTTAACTGCATTTAATCACTCTCACAATTTTTATTTTACTACATTTCTTAAAGTTCCTATTCTTTCTATTTTACATTCAATAACATCTTTTGATTTCATATATTTAGGAGGTTTAAATCCTACTCCTACTCCGGAACATGTTCCTGTTGATATAATATCTCCCGGTTCTAATGTAATTCCCTGAGAAAGTTCTGCTATCATATCTTTTATATTTGTTATCATCAAGTCAGTATTAGATGATTGTCTTAATTCTCCGTTTAAATAACTTGAAATTTCTAAGTTAAAAGGCATTTTCAATTCATCTTTATACACAATAGCAGGTCCCATTGAAGTAAAAGTATCTAAACTCTTTCCTATAAACCACTGTCTGTATTTTCCCTGAAGTCCTCTTGCAGATATATCATTCATTATAGTATATCCAAAAATATAATCTTCTGCCTCTTCTGCAGAGATTTTATATCCTTTTTTTCCTATAATAACAGCAAGTTCAACTTCATAATCAAGAGCTTCGTCTATATCAAGATGTCCGTCTATCTCATCATTAGGACCTATTATTACACTTGCTCTTTTTGTAAAATATACACTATTTAAAGGCTTGCTTGTTGTATCTTTTTTTATCTCTTTCAAATGGTCCATATAGTTAAAACCTGCACATATTATATCATGTACCGTTCTTTCAAGAGGAGGAAGTATTTTTACATTACCTGTCGTAAAAGTTCTTACTCTTCTCTCTTCTGTTGCCAGCACTTCCTGTATTCTGTCATAATCTTCTTGATTAAAATTTTCTATTAAATCCTGCATGGAAGTATACTCTCTTGATAATCTAAAACCATTTAGTTTATAAATTTCTTTTCTTTCTTCATCAAGTATTCCCAGATAATCATTCATTGTCCATAAATCTTTAAAAGATACAAACTTCATTTTTCTCCTCCTTATAATAAAAAAATCTAAAAATCTTAAAAAGCAACAGTTTCCTGTTGCTTTTTAATTTTTTATTTAAGTTAAGTTTGGGAGCTTAAAATTATAGGCTTTCTGCGAAAGCTTGTAATGATGTTCTTGCTTGACCGAAGTCTACCATTTGTTGATCAAATCCAAATTTGATATGAGGTAATCCAGCTTCATCAAGAGCTTTTCTTAATGATGGATATTCCATTTCTTCTGGGTCACAGAACTGCATCATAACTACTACAACACCGTCTGCTCCAGCTTCTTTTGCTTTGTTAGCAACATATTTTGGACGCTCTTCGATTAATGGATCATATAGAATTGTATCGTTATCTTGGTTAGCAAATTGAACTGCTAATGCTCTGATAGGATCTTCTATATCCATAGGAACATCTGTTGTGAATGCTCTTGATTCGTGAGCAACGTCATCAGCTACGATAGCTATTTTGTACTCATCGAATAATCCTAATAATGTAGGGTTGTCATTTATAATTCCTGAAACAAGAACTTTAACTCCGTCCCATTTTGTTTCTGGTAATTTAGCTAATTCTGCGTTTAATTCTTTTAACATAGCTGTATGCTCATCTTTTAACATAAAGAAAGCACTTTTTAGAACAGCTGATCTGTTTACTGCAGAAACTGCTTCTGGATGTTGTCCAGCAAGTTTAACGAACTCTTTTCTTGTAGCTCTGCTTTCGTTATAAACTTTGAAAGCTTCAAACATTTTTTCATCTTCAATTTTATGCCCAGCTATTTCTTCTAATTGTCCTTTTACTCTACCAAATTCATGCATAGTGAATTTAATTCCATATTCAGGTTTTCTGTTTTGTGGATGTGCTAAGAACATAAATGGTAATTGAGGTATTGCCACTTTAAAGTTTTGAGTTAATGGACGTAAAGTATCACACATAGATGATAAGATAACTCCTGATAATCCATCAAATTTTCCTTCTAATGCCATTTCTAAGTTCATTTGAGCTATTGTACAATAGAAAGATGCAAAATATTCTTTTGCTCTGCTGATTGTTCCGTGAGTTCCCCAAACTCCAAATGGAACCATTCCTGCAGCGTATACTATTTCTTCAGGAACATAGTAAGGGAAACATCCGATTACTTTTTTCCCTTCAGCTTTATATTTAGCTAATTGCTTTTCTGGATTATATGCTATTTCTCTAAAATTATTTAATAACTCCTCAATTCTAGTCATTATTTGTCTCCTCCCTCTTTTTTAGCTCTGTTTGCTTCCATTACTTCGAATAATCCCTCAACACGAGTTCTGTATTGCTCGTCAGAGAAGTTTCTAGGGTCAGCTTGGTCACCATCAAATCCTGCAACTGCTACTCCTAAATCTTTACGGAATCTTCTTTCCATTTCAGGCATGTATCCGCTCCATGGTTTACAGCTTCTGTTGTAGTGAACTAATATTCCGTCTACGTGGTTTTCTTTACATAGAGTTTCTCTCCACTCAACACCTTTTTCAAGACAAACTGAGTTAGGTGCAACACAGTAAGCTCTCATTAATTCGTCCATGTTGTTGTAAACGAATCCGAATGCAGGTGCATAAACAACTGCTGTTGTGTTGATTCCTTTTTCTTTTAATGGTGCAAATAATTTTTGTAATTGTGGCCAACAAGGGATTCCTTCAAACATGATTCTGTAGTTTTCATCATATTTCCAAGTTGATTTGTTTGCTTTTACGTTTGCTTCTAATTCTTCTGCTAATGCCTCAAAAGCTTCAGCTGTTGATTTTTTAGCACGAGCTGTTACTATATCAGCCATGTGGTTGAATAAGTCAAATCCAGCAAATGGAGATGGTTTATATTGTAAGTAAGAACATACTTTTAACCATGCTTTTGCTGAACGGTTAGCGTTTTCACAAGCTTCTTCAAATTTTTTCATATCCATTTTACGACCAGCTATTTTCTCTAATTGTACTATAGCGTCATCAAATTGTCCTCTTAAGTAATCTACTTGAGCTTGGCTTACTTCTTTTGTATTGCTGTATGGAACGTCTATCATGATTAATGGAATGTTATGCATTCTAGCAAGGTTTTCATACCATTTTGTCATACAGTTACAGATGTTGTTACAACATAATACGAAATCTGGTTGAGGCATTGGTTTTTCTTCTGCTTCGAATCCAGCTGCATATGCTAAGTTGATTCTTGCATAAGCACAGATATCGTTGTCAAATCCCATAGCTTCTGCATGTTCACACATTCTTTCTCCACCATGTTTTGCTCCGATAGCTGCTGCTTGGTTTTCAGGATAAACTAGTTTTAATCCTAAAGCTTCGCATATTTCAGAAGGGAATTTAGATGATGACCAACCTACTGGCTCTCCATTTTTTTTAGCTTCCCATGCTGCTTGATATACTTCTCTTTCTACTAATTCTCTAAGCACAACCTTAGCTGGTTTTTTTTCTTCTACTGGCTTATTTACTTCGCTCATGTTTTATTCCACTCCTTTTTTATTTTTACTGCTTCTATTTTGTTGCTTTTTGATAAGCAAATAATGCTGCTCCAATTGCTCCTGTATATTGAGTTAATGGAGAAGTTAATATTTTAAACTTTAACTCTTCCTCAAGAGCTGATACAACACCATGGTTAAGGGCAACTCCACCTGTCATAACAAGATCATTTTCTAATCCTATTCTTTTAGCAAGCCCTCCAACTCTTCCTGCTACTGATCTGTGAATTCCTTTTATTATATCTCTTTTATCTGTTGCTTTTGCAAGCTGAGAAATAACTTCAGACTCAGCAAATACAGTACAAGTAGAACTAATGTTTACTGTTTTAGTTGATTCTGCTGACAATTTTTCAAGGTCACTTACTTTAACCTCAAGAACTTTTGCCATTACATCTAAGAATCTTCCTGTTCCAGCTGCACATTTATCGTTCATTACAAAGTTCATTAAAATTCCGTTTGCACCTATTTTTAATATTTTTACATCCTGTCCGCCAATATCAATTACTGTACGGACATTTGGAAATAAATAATGAGCACCTTTAGCATGACAGCTTAGCTCACTCATTTGATAATCAGCGAGATCTAATAAAGAGTTACGTCCGTATCCTGTTGCCAGAACACATGCCATGTCTTCTTTTTTCATTCCGCTTTTTTCAAGGATTTCTTCAATTACTCTACCAGGTCCGCTTGTTCCTGCCCCTACATCAATTAATGCTTTACAAACGATTTCTTTTCCATCTTTCATAATTACACTTTTTGATGCTGTAGATCCTATGTCGATTCCCATTGTATAAACGCTCATTCTTACCTCCGAAATTTTATTTCTCTTATCTAATCAATTTAAATTTATTTGCACATATTCAAGAACATAGTTATTATTGCTGCATTTGTAAAGTTACTTATTAATCCACCTATTACGGGCACTACAAAGAAAGCTAATTTTGAATAAGCATATTTGTCACACACACTCTTCATTGTTGCCATTGATACTGGAACTGCTCCAAGACCAAATCCTGTATGTCCTACTGCCATTACAGCTGCATCATAATTTTTACCTAACAGTCTGAATGTTAATTGAGTACAGAATAAGTATGCAAGAAGAACTTGTGCCAATAGAAGTATTACCATTGGAATAGCAAGATCTGCTAACTGCCATAATTTCATACTCATAATTGACATTGTTACGAACATTGCAAGAGAAATTTCTCCAACTATATCCATAGATTCATAAAGTGCTTCATCTTCATGTCCTGTTGCGTCAAATCCAAGTCTTATCATTAATCCACCAAACATACATAATACATGGATTGGAAGAGTTACCCCTGGAAGAACAACTTTTAATATTGCAAATAAAATTGACCCTATTCCAGTTGCTACGAACATAAGACAAACTGCATTAAGTGATCTTTCTTTGTCTACAAAGAATTTCTGTGCTGCTTCAACACCTAAATCCCCTGCATCTAAATTATCATATTTTAGATTATATTTTTGTACTAATCTGTTTCCTATTGGTCCTCCAATAATACTTCCGGAAATTAGTCCGAATGTTGCTGCTGCAACTGCAACTTCCATAGCTCCCACTGCACCGAAAGATTCAGCTACAGGAGCAAAAGATGCTGCATTTCCATGTCCTCCTGTCATTGGTATAGAACCTGTCATTAAAGCTATTAACGGAGCAACACCTAATACTTTTCCTAATGAAACTGCCACTGCATTTTGTAAGAAAGCCAGAACTGCTGCCAACACAGTAAAGATAGCAACTAATTTTCCACCTTTTTTCAACAATGCAAGACCTGCTGATGTTCCGCTTGCTGCAAAGAATACACAATAGAATAACTGGTTAGTTACTTTTATATCAAATTTAACTTCAGCTATTCCCATTTTGTATAGAATACAAGTTAAAATAGCAAATGATAACCCTCCAACAACTGCTGATGGAATACAATATTTTTTTAGTATTGGAAATAGATTTCTAACGTATTTTCCAAAGTATATTAATAAAACTGTTATTAGTAGTGATTGAAATATATCTAATTTTAAAATAAGCATTTAGTCCCCCCAATATGATGTACTATTGGTTGGGATAAAATAACCCCAACCAATAAAAAATTATTCTTTAAATAATAACTACATCTTTTCCCTATTTTAGATTTTTCAAATTTTTATGTTATTTATTATTTTTTTAAACTTTCAAATTCTCTGATTGCTCTAGGTGTTAGCATTTGATGGAATGCACAGATAGATTTTGGATTTTGGTAAGCTGATTCAACGAATGCTTCCATATAAGCACGGATGCTTGTTAAGTCTACTATTTCATCTACCATTCCTTTTTCAGCACAGAACTTAGGTCTAGACTTAGTTGTGAAGTCTTCGATCATTTGGTTCATTTTGTCTATTGTAGGCTGTAAATCTTTTCCTGCTTTCTTATCTTTTGCAAGAGTTCTAGAGTACATTGCTGAAGCAGCAGTTTCTCCAGGCATTACATAGATTTCAGTTGCTGCAGTTCCAATAGAGAATGCGTTAGTGTTGTTTCCTTGTGGTCCTCCTAATACATAGTGAGCAGCTGCAGATCCTTTTCTTAAAATTACTTCTAATTGAGGAACTTTAGAGTTTTCAATAGAGTAGATTAGAGATTGTCCTAATCCTAGTAATTCTGCCTTTTCTGCGTCGTCTCCTACGTCGATACCTGTTGTATCTTGTAACCAAACGATAGGAAGTTTATCTCTTCCACACATAGTTACAAATTCGTTCATTTTTATTAGACCTTGACGGTATAATTTTCCACCAATTCCGATAGAATTTTCTTTATATTCAGGATATTTCATTAAGAATCCTTGAACGTTTCCTATAACTCCTACTAATAATCCGTTTACTTTAGCTATACCAGCTACGATTTCTGGACCGTAACCTTTTCTGTATTCAGCAAATTCACTTCCGTCAAATAAACGTCCGATTACTTCGTAAATGTCATAAGTTTTCTTTTGGTTCATAGGGATGATTGAATATAAATCATCTGCTGGTAATGCAGGTTGAACAGCATCAGCAACACGGAAGAAATCAACGTTGTAAGCTGGAAGCATATCAATGTATTTTTTAATTCCTTCTATAACACCCATTTCTTCTGCATAAACTTCTCTGAAGAATCCAGTTTCACCAAAGTGAACTGATACTGATCCTGGAGGAGTTTGTTTTCCTGATTTTTCAACCATTTCAGCTATTTGTTCTGCACCTTCCATATCTATAAATCCTTTAGGATTCATTCCTCCAAGGATTCCTGCTCCTCCAACTGCCATATTAGCTTTTTGGTGAGCTACAAGGATAGTAGGACTGATACTGTGGTATCCTCCACCAGCTGGGTTAGTTCCGTAGATTCCTACGATTACTGGAATTCCTAATTGTTGAAGTTCAGCATTTCTGAAGAATGGAGTTCCTCCACCACGACGGTTAGGATAAACTTTTTCCTGTTCAGGGAAATCTACTCCACTACATTGTAATACATATACTAAAGGTATATTTAAGCATTTAGCTGTATCAGAAGCTCTTAATAGGTTTTCAGCTTGTCCAGCAACCCATGCTCCTGCTTTCTTTTTGTTGTCTGAAGCAACTACAACAGCCCATTTTCCATTGATACGTCCAAGACCTTTAACTATACTAGTTGATCCGTTAGAGTTTCCTTCAGGGTTGAATAAGCTGTTTAAAGGACACCAAGTTCCTTTGTCAACTAAAGCGTTTACACGTTGTAAAGCTGTCATTTGTCCTACTTTGTTCATTGATTCGTCAGGACGACCTTCTGCTTGAATTTCTTTTATTAACTTTGTTAATTCCTCTTCAACTGCTCTTAAGCTAGCTTCGTTATCTGCATTCTTTGCAGCAAGTCCTTTTCCTACTGTTGGCATATTTTGAAAATATTTAGGCATTGAATATTGACCCATTTTTTTCCTCCTGAAATTTTTATATTTACAAAGCTTATGTCTATATAAACAAGCACAAACGGACTTCTACCTCCGTTTTTTGTGCTTGTTTATTCTTTTTATTAAATTTTAATTATTTTTCTTCTACTGGAACTTTTATAAATGCTTGTCCAGGGTCGATCTCTTCACGAATCATACGAATAACTTCTGGATCTGGAGCTTCTAATAATACAGCTCTTGATACATCTATATCAAATCCTGTGTTCTCTAATACATCTTCTGGAGATGAAGTTGGATAGTACCCAGCTAGATACATACGTTTAGTTTCTTCGTCGAATTTTAAGATTCCTCTATCTGTAACAACCATTATTGGTCCTCTGTTTCCAGGAAGTCCAACTCTTTCTCTTCCTCCTGGTCCATCCATCCATCCTGGACTTGTTATATAGTCAACTTTGTCTATGAAACGACGTTTTTCGTGCTGCATCATTATTATTGTATTAGAGTAAGTTGCAATTCCGTTTGCTCCTCCACTACCAGTGAAACGAGTTTTTGGATGATGGTAATCTCCAATTGAAGTTGAGTTAACGTTTCCATAAGGGTCTATTTGAGCTCCTCCTATGAAAGCAACTAATCTTTCAGAATCGTGTAACCATTCATTAGCTTCGAATCCTATGAAACGAACGTTTGGCCATTGTACTCCACAGTGAGCCATGAAACGGTTGTCTCCAACACTACGTGGAACTTCTATTGGATTACAATCCATAAGTCCGCTTTCTACTATTATATTACATTCAGGTGCAAATACTCTTTTTGCAACAGATGCTCCGATTAGAGGAAGACCTGTTCCAACGATAACTACTTGCCCGTTTTTAATTTGTTTTGCAATTGTAACTGCTTGCATTTCTTTATTTGTATATTTAGTGTAATCAGCCATTCTTTATTTCACTCCTTTTCCGTGTTTTTTATTTTCCAACTTTTTTAGAAGCGTATCCTAATCCAGGAACTACTCTTAAATCTAATAAACGAGTTGCACCTAATTTATTTAGGTATGCCTCATGATTTTCTACACCGTAAACCCATTCGTCTAAGAATTTATCGAAGTCTTCTTGAGTTTTACTTACTACGTCATACATTTTGAAGAATGCGTTGTCATAGTCATAGTATCCATAACATTGGCTAGGGTGTGCTCCATATGGTGCATGAACAACAGCGTCTACGCAGAAACATGGAATAGAGTTTTTAGTAGGATCTAAACGAATTTCTTCGTTGCTTACTAACTCTTCACAAGTAACTATACAGTGTTTTGCTGCAATAGCGATGTCAACGTCGTGGAATTCGTCACCTATGATAGAACAAGTTCCATCTGGAGATGCTTTTTGAACGTGGATAACTGCTACGTCAATTTTTGGAACTGGTACAGCTACTACTTTTTCTCCTGGGTTAAATGGATTATCTACATATACAAATTTATCGTTTGGTAATTTATCTATTGTTTGACGTACTTCTTTGCTGATTCCCCATTTGTTTACTAAGTCAGTTCCCATCATTAAACGAACTGGTAAATAAGGTAATCCTAAAGATGCTGCGTGAAGCATAAGCATAATAACGTCTTGAGAGTAATCTTCCATATGAAGTTTACCTTTTTCATAGTATTCTCTGAAACGTCTAGAAACGTTTGTTACTCCAGAGTTGGCAGTGTAACAGTTAATATAAGCTTTTACTCTGTCGGCTCCTATCAGCATATCCCAATCTCCACCAGCAGGACCACCTTCACCAACAAAGTCTTTAAGTCCTTGTCTTAAGATTTCATATACTAATGCATAAGGTTTTCTATTTGTTGTAAAACCTCCGATTACTATATGGTCACCACTTTTTACAAATTTTGAAACTGCTTCTGATAATGAACATACTTTACTCACAGTTAAAAACCTCCCCTGTCTATTATTGTTTTTATTTTACTTAAACTTAATTTTTATTTAAATATTATCATAAAGAATCCGGCTGCAACTGCTGATCCGATAACTCCTGCTACGTTTGGTCCCATAGCATGCATTAATAAGAAGTTAGTTGGGTTAGCTTTTGCTCCTTCTACTTGAGCAACACGAGCTGCCATTGGAACTGCTGATACTCCAGCTGATCCGATTAATGGATTTATTTTTCCACCAGTTATTAAACATAATAATTTTCCTAAAAGAACTCCTCCAGCTGTTGAGAAAGCAAATGCTGTAAGTCCCATAGCAACTATTGCTAATGTTTGAGTACGTAGGAATATTGTTCCATTTGCAGTTGCTCCAACTGATAGTCCTAAAAGAATTGTAACTATGTTACATAAAGCGTTTTGAGCTGTATCAGAAAGACGTGCTACAACTCCTGATTCTCTCATTATGTTTCCATACATTAACATACCGATTAATGGAGCTACTGATGGAAGTAATAAAGAACAGAATAAAGTTACTATTATTGGGAAAGCTATTTTTTCAGCTTTACTTATTTTTCTAAGTTGTCCCATTTTAATTTTTCTTTCTTTTTCTGTTGTTAACAGTCTCATAATTGGAGGCTGAATTAATGGAATAAGAGCCATATATGAATAAGCTGCTACGGCAATTGGTGCAACTAATTGTGGTGCAAGGTTGTTAGCTATATAAATAGCTGTTGGTCCGTCTGCTCCACCGATGATACCGATTGCTGCTGCTTCTCCTGGAGTAAATAATCCAGTAGCATTAGCAAGCATAAACGCAATGTAAATTCCAAATTGAGCTGCTGCTCCTAATAATAAACTGATTGGGTTTGCAATTAATGGACCGAAGTCTGTCATTGCTCCAACACACATGAATATTAAACATGGGAATAAGCTACTCTTAACTCCCTTGTATATAATTTGTAATATTCCAGATGAATACCAAGGCTCAGCCTCTTTCATTAAACCAGCCATAGGTAAGTTAGCTAAGAACATTCCAAAAGCTATTGGTAAAAGTAATAACGGTTCAAACTTTTTAACTATTGCTAAATAAACTAGGATACATGATACTAATATCATTACTGCTTCCTGCCAAGTCATTGCTATAAACCCAGATTCAAGCAGTAATCCTTTTAATACTGAAAAGAAATTCATTTTCTCCCTCCCTATTTAAGGACAACTAAAGCCGCATCTGTGTCTACTGCATCGCCTTTTTTGATTAAAATTGATTCTACTACTCCGTCACAACCTGCAACTACTTCAGTTTCCATTTTCATTGCTTCTAGTATAACAACAACTTGTCCAAGTTTAACTGAATCTCCAACGTTTACTTTAACGTCTAATACTGTTCCAGGTAATGGACTTACTACAGTTTCTCCGCTTCCGCTTGCTGCAGGAGCTGCTGCTGGTGCAGGTGTTGGAGCAGGAGCTGCAGGTGCTGCTGCTACTGGAGCTGGTGCAGGTGCTGCTTTTTCTACTGGAGCTGCTACTACTGGTTTAACTGGAGCTGAAACTCCTGATGCGATTTCTGCTGCTGTTAATGGTCTGTACTCATCAACTCTTTCAATTTCCACTTCATATCTTTTTCCGTTTAAAGTTGCTACATATTTCATAATTTATAATCCCTTCCTTTTTTAAATTTTATTTTTTAATTTTTTTACAAACTATTTAACTTCTTTTATTGAAGTAATTCTAAACTTACCTTTTAAAGATCTCATTTCTTCGTGGATAGCTGAAACTAAAACTGCGTATTCTTCGTCGTTATTAGGTTCTGCTGCCTTTTTAACTTCAGTTTTAACAGGTACTTCTTTTGGAATTATTGCTTCAAAAACTCTTGAGAATATCAAAATTAAAACTGCAAGTATAACTAAGGCCATAAAAACAATTGTAAGTCCCAGACCAGATATAATTATTGATTCTCCGATACTCATAACATTACTAGTAAACATTTCTAACACCCCCTTGAATTTAAATTCCATATTGTGGAACGCATTCCGTTTTTATATTTGAATTATATTACGGAAGTTCCTTTTAGTCAACATATTTTTTTCTTTCTTTATAGACTTTTTTTACTCATACTGCACTATTAATAAACAATATTTAAAATATATATATTAGCTTTATATACTATCTTTTTTATAAATTCATATTATGCTTTTTTTATATATTTCACTTTTTATTTTATCGACCTAAAAATATCCTAAAGAGTTAGATAACTCTCTTGCACGTTTTTTTATGATATTTTTCAGATTTTCAAATTTTTCATCATCAACCTTCACAGTTGGAACAACTATTCCTACTGATGCAACAGCTTTTCCTGAAGCATCAAATACAGGAGCACCTATTCCTATTGTTCCTTTCAAATAATCTCCAGAAGATAAAGCAACTCCCTCTTCTCTTGTTTTTCTTAAAGATTCAAGAAGTTCTTCTTTTGAAATTTTAGGAAAACACTTAGGTGATGATAATACCTCTTCTATATAATTATCTATAAACTCCTGACTTTGAAAAGCAAGTAAAGCCTTTCTTACTGCACCACTGTGAAGATACATTTCATATCCAAATTCTTCTACTATTTTCAAAGTACTAGGTCCGTCAACTCTGTCAAGCACGACTCCTTTATTTCCTATCGGTACAATTAAGAAGCTGTCTTCCTCTGTTTCTGCAGCTATCTTCTTTATTACAGAATAAGCTATATTTCTTAAATGAAGCCTTTTAGAAGCTCCTAATCCCAATGGTATTAAAGCCGGTCCTAACTGATAATCATGAGATTTCTCGTCTTGTATAACATATTTTGCATGGCATAAAGTCTGCAGAATTCTATGTATTGTGCTTGGCGGCAAGTTCAATTTTTCTGATAATTGAGCTATTGAGTAACTTTCTTCTGTACCGTTTAAAACTTCTAATAATTCTATAGCTCTTAGTATGCTCTGAACCATTTTTCCTCCGTTATTATTATTTTGCAAAAAAGTTTTTAATAAAATATTTCTGGCACTGCTCTGCGTTTAAATTGATCTTCCAATTCATGCTGATGATATAAATATCCTTCATCATCATAATATTTAGCCTGTTTAGGACATCTCTTTACACATGCACAGCATTTTATACAAATTCCTATTATTTTTGATGGATCCTCATGATCTATTGACCCCATTGGACATATCTCTGCACATAATTTGCAGTCATCACATAATTCTTTTTTAGTTTTTGGAACTACTTTACGTATATCTACAAAAACTCCTTTTGAATCTCTAGGTTTGTAATAGTAACGATAAGGTGTTTCCCCTTTAACTTCTATTAATTTATCTGCATCAAAATCTTTATCTGTTATCTTCTTATAAATTTTTTCTGCAAAATCTGCTGCTATTTCAAAGTCGTCTTTATCTGGTCTTCCTTGAGCAAGAATTTTAGAAAATGAGTGTTCTCCTATAAATGCTCCGGCTGCAATAGGTTTTAACCCGTCTTTTGCAAGAATATCTCTCAATTCTATTAGAGCATCATCATAATTTCTGTTTCCATAAAGTACAACAGGAACTGCTAATGCTCCATTTCCTTTTATTGTATCCAGATATTTTAATAATACATTAGGAACTCTTCCTGCTATTACAGGAACACCAAAAACAACTATATCATCACTTGTAAAAACCTTTTCTGATTTTCTATTTTCCAGAATGCTGAAATCAAATTCTTCTTTTTCTGTTTTCAACAGTTCTGATAATTTATCAGCAATGTAGTTTACCATTCTTTTAGTAGTTTCAGTTCCACTGAAATACATACTATGAACTTTTTTCATTTTATTTCCCCCTTAAACTTCATTTTATAAATTCCATATAATGGAACGCATTCCATTTATATTTAAATTGTATTACAGAAAAAGATTTTCGTCAACTATTCTTTCACTTTATTTAAAATACATACAGATAATATTATTTTCATAAACAAAAAGGTGTTCTACTTTATTCAGCAGAACACCTTCAGTATTAATTATTTAACTTTTTTCAATTACTAAATTATCCAACAAAGATACTAGCAAATGTTTGAATTATTGTCGCATTGAAGAAGTCTATAAATAGAGATCCTACTAATGGAACAACAAAGAATGCTTTTGTTGAGAATCCGTTTACAGATGTGAAAGCTTCCATGTTTGCAATTGCGTTTGGAGTAGCTCCCATTCCGAATCCGCAGTGTCCTGTTGCCATAACAGCTGCGTCGTAATCTCTTCCCATAACGTTGAATGTTACGAAGTAAGCATATAATCCCATGATTACTGTTTGAACTAATAGGATAGTCATTAATGGTAGAGCAAGGTCAGCTAACTGCCATAACTTCATTGTCATCATAGCCATTGCTAAGAATAGAGATAGACAAATATTTCCAACTATTGAAATTTCATCAACTGGAGTTTTTCCTCTTCCGTCAACTACGTTTCTCATTATAGCTGCAACGAACATTGGCATTAAGTATGCTGGTAAAGTAATTCCTGCTAAACTTTTAATGATTGGAGTTATAGTAGTTCCAATTCCCATAGCTATACCGATCATACATACTGCTTGGAACATAGATTTTTCTGTAACTGGTTCAACAGCTTCTGTTGTTTCTGCTTTAGCTTCTTCTTTAGTTCCTTCAGTACATTTTAAATTAAATCTGTCAGTTAATTTTTTAGCGATTGGTCCACCGATTATACATCCTGCAACAAGTCCGTAAGTTGCTGCTGCGATAGCAACTACTGTAGCTCCTTGAACTCCTCTTTCTTCTAAGAATGGTCCGAATGCTCCAGCTGTTCCGTGTCCACCTGTTAATGGTATTGATCCTGCTGCTAATCCGATTCCTGGGTTTAATCCAAGCATTTTAGCTAAAGTAACTCCAACAGCGTCTTGAATGATAACTAATACAACTGCACATACTAAGAATAATCCAACTGCAACTCCACCTTTTTTAAGAAGAGCAAAGCTTGCTAGGAATCCAACACTTGTAAAGAATACAACCATGAAGAATCCTTGTAAAATGTTGTCAAATTCAAAAGTAAACATTCCGTTCATGTGACCGATTGTTGCTAATATAGAGAATAATAATCCTCCAACAACTGGTGCAGGAATGAAGTATTTTCTTAATACTCCAACTTTTGTTTTTATCCAGTTACCTAATAGTAAAAGGACAATAGCTAATCCTAAAGTTTGATACATGTTAAATGAAAAACTCATAATAAAACCCCCTCAATATAATTTGTTTTTTACTTAAACTTTATTATTTTATTTTATTTTTACAGTCCCCAGTTTCAACATATTCCTTAATGTTTTCAAAAGTAGTTTCAATCATGTTTAAAGCAGCTTCATCTGTATAAGATCCTACGTGTGGAGTGATTAATACTTTTGGATACATTTGAACTAATTTTTCAAATGCTGGATCTTCTAAAGCTTTATCTCCGAAGTCTTTGAAGAATATAGAAACTTCATTATCTAAAGTATCTATTCCTGCTCCGTAAACTTTTCCGCTTTCTAAAGCTTCAACTAGAGCTTCTGTATCAACAAGTTCTCCTCTTCCTGTATTGATTAAGATAACTCCATCTTTCATTTTAGCAAAAGCTTCTTTAGTTATTACTTTTCCATTTTCTTTAATGTATGGTGCGTGTAAAGTAATGATATCAGCTTGAGCAAATAATTCATCCATAGAAACTTGAGTAACTATGTCTTCTACTCCTGTTTTAGGGAATAAATCGTATCCGATTACGTTTGCTCCTAAACCTTTGAATAATCTAGCAGCTGTCATTCCGATTCTTCCTAATCCAACAACTCCAACTGTACAGTTTCTTACTTCTCTAGAGAACATTTGTTTGTCAACAATAAAGTTTCTAGATTTAGTTTTATTAGCAGTGTATGCTACGTTTCTTAATAAAGTCATTGCTAAAGAAAGAGCTAACTCTGCTATTGCGTTTGGAGAATAGAAAGGAACAAAAGCTGTTTTGAATCCTAATTCTTTTGCATATGGAACGTCAATATGGTTAACGCCAACTGTTCTTGTCATTACATATTTAACTCCCATTTCTTTATAGATATCTAATCTTTCTTTTGTAGCAAAGCAGTTTCCTCTTAATACTACTACTTCATTTCCTTCTGCTTTTCTTGTTGTTTCTTCGTTTGTTAAATATTCTGGAATTAAAGTCATGTCATAACCAAATTTTTTGTTTACTGCCTCAAAAATAGGTACCTCAACGTCACGAACTCCATAAAATATTACTTTCATTAATAAGACCTCCTAAATTATATTAAAAAATATTAAATAAAAAAATTTATTATGTATTCAATCAATTTATATCACATAATTGTTTATTGTGTCAATATATTATACAGTAATTTTTTATTTCGCTCACTTACTATACCATAATAAAGAAATATTATTTTTTTATTTTTATTTTATATTTTGGCATTTTTTGACATCTTTCTTATCTAATCATACTTTTTCTATACAATTCTTCCATATATTTTATATATTTTTTTTATATGAAAAATTGATTTAATGTAATTGACTACTAAGAGCAAAAAATATATAATTCAAATATAAAATGTAGTTTTAATTTTTACACAGTATCATTACAATAACATATTTTGTTTTTATTTGGTACAATATTTAAGGAGGATTTTATCATGTCAAAAGAAACTTTAAACCCACTATTAAGTGCACAAGCTCAAGTTAAAAAAGCATGTGATGCTTTAGGAGCAGACCCAGCAGTTTATGAATTATTAAAAGAACCTCAAAGAATTATCGAAATTTCTATTCCAGTTAAAATGGATGACGGTTCAATAAAAACTTTCAAAGGATACAGATCAGCTCACAATGACGCTGTAGGACCTTTCAAAGGAGGAATTCGTTTCCACCAAAACGTTAACGCTGATGAAGTTAAAGCTCTTTCTATTTGGATGAGTATCAAATGTCAAGTAACTGGAATCCCTTATGGTGGAGGTAAAGGAGGAATCACTGTAGATCCTTCAGAATTATCTCAAAGAGAATTAGAGCAACTTTCAAGAGGTTGGGTAAGAGGAATGTACAAATACTTAGGTGAAAAAGTAGACGTTCCTGCTCCAGACGTAAACACAAACGGACAAATCATGGCATGGATGCAAGATGAGTACAACAAATTAACTGGAGAACAAACAATTGGAGTATTCACTGGTAAACCATTAACTTATGGAGGATCTCAAGGAAGAAACGAAGCAACTGGATTCGGTGTTGCTGTAACTATGAGAGAAGCTTGTACAGCTATGGGAACAGACTTATCTAAAGAAACTGTAGCAGTTCAAGGATTCGGAAACGTTGGAAAATATACTGTTAAAAACATAATGAAATTAGGTGGAAAAGTTGTAGCAGTTGCTGAATTTGCTAAGAGCGAAGGAGCTTACGCTATGTACAAACCTGAAGGATTTACTTTTGCTGAATTAGAAGAAGCAAAAGCAAAAGACGGAACTTTATTCTCTGTTCCAGGAGCAACAAAAATTTCTATGGACGAATTCTGGGCTTTAGACGTATTCGCTATCGCTCCATGTGCTCTTGAAAACGCAATCAAAAACCACGAAGCTGAATTAATAAAAGCTAAATTAATATGTGAAGGAGCTAACGGACCAACTACTCCAGAAGCTGACGAAATCCTTTACAAAAAAGGTGTTGTAATTACTCCTGATATCTTAACAAACGCTGGAGGAGTTACAGTATCTTACTTCGAATGGGTACAAAACCTATACGGATACTACTGGACAGAAAAAGAAGTTGAAGAAAAAGAAGAAAGAGCTATGGTTGATGCATTCAAACCTATCTGGGCTTTAAAAGAAGAAATGAACGTATCTTTCAGACAAGCTACTTACATGAAATCTATTAAGAGAATTGCTGAAGCTATGAAAGTTAGAGGATGGTACTAATCCTTAATACGAAAGCTTAACAGTTAATCGTAGATAAACAAATTAAGGCACTCCATTTGGAGTGCCTTTTTATTTCACTAATCACTAATTTTATAAAGCAAAAAGAAACAGGAGCTGAAAGCCCCCGTTTCTTTTATAATATATACATTCATGTTTTGTAGGCGGTTATTATGCTTTTGCTAATCCTTGCTCTAAATCAGCAATTATATCTTCAACATTTTCAAGTCCTACTGATAATCTTACTAATCCATCAGTAATTCCTGCTGCTAATCTTTCTTCTCTTGAATATGGAGAGTGAGTCATTGATGCTGGATGTTGAATTAATGTTTCTGTATCTCCTAAGCTTACTGCTAGTGAACATAACTCTAAGCTGTTAAGAAGTGTTTTACCTGCTTCAAATCCATCTTTAAGTTCAAATGATATTATTGCACCAAAGTTTTTCATTTGCTTTTTAGCTATATCATGCCCTTCATGAGTTTCTAATCCTGGATAATATACTTTTTCAATTTTTGGATGATTTGCTAACCATTTTGCTACTTTCATAGCATTAGAACAGTGTCTTTCCATTCTGATTTCAAAAGTTTTCATTCCTCTTGTTATGTAGTAAGCTTCCTGAGGTCCTAAAACTGATCCTGTCATATCTTTTATTCCTACTAATTTGATTTGAGTTACAAGTTCTTTAGATCCAACTGCGAAACCTGCTATTACGTCTCCATGTCCATTTAGATATTTAGTTGCTGAGTGAACGACTATATCTGCTCCAAGAGTTAATGGAGTTTGGTTGAATGGAGTTGCAAATGTATTGTCTACAACAACTTTTGTATATTCATTTGTATGAGCTATTTTAGCTATTTCTTCTATATCTGTTATTTTTAAGTTAGGGTTAGCAGGTGTTTCAAGATAAACTACTCTTGTATTAGGTCTCATAGCTTTTCTTACAGCTTCAAGATCTCCTGTATTTAAAAATTCAACTTCTATTCCAAATTTTGTTAATCCATGGCTTAGTAATGCAAATGTACATCCATAAAGAGTTGTATCTGCTATTACATGGTCTCCTGCTTTTAATAAAGTCCATAATGTTGATGAGATTGCTCCCATTCCTGAAGAAGTAGCTACTGCCATTTCTCCATGCTCAAGAAGTGCAATTTTATCTTCTACAACTGTAGTTGTTGGGTTTCCGAGTCTGCTGTAAATATATCCCTCTTCCTCAAGAGCAAATCTTCTTCCACCCTGTTCAGCAGAATCAAATATGAAAGTAGATGTTTGATATATTGGTGTAGCTAAAGCTCCAAATGGGTTTTTAGCATGTCCGCCATGTATAGCTTGTGTTCCTATTCCTTTGTTTTTTAAATCGTGCATAAAATCTTCCTCCTTCAAATATCATCTTAATCAAATACCATAACCATTATATATTTATGTTCTTAATATGATTTAAATTTTTAAATAAAAAACATTTAATATTTTTTTAGAATATTAACTGCCTCTTTAATATATTTATAATATTATTTTCTATTTTTGTCAAATCTCACTGTTCTATAACAGATAATTTTATTTTTTTATATCTTGATTTTTAAAAATTTTATAAAAAAATTTTTTGTGATTTGACTGTTTTAAAACTGTCTTAATACAGTTCGGTATAATAATTATAGAAGCAAAATAAAATATATATATTTTTATTCTGACAACTTTATATTTTAAATATTTGAGTTAATAGTGTATTTTTGTTATAATGTTTTTAAAACTTAGGATAGGAGTTATTTATTATGAAGATTATAATTGTGGGAGCTGGTAAAATCGGTGAACTTCTATGCAGAGATCTTTCTACTGAAGGAAGTGATATTACCCTTATAGAGCAAGATGCAAAAATTCTTGATAAAGTTCTTTCAATTTCTGATATTATGGGAATCGTTGGAAATGGAGCAAACCGTGAAGTCCTTAGAGATGCAGGAGCTCACGAAGCTGATATATTTATAGCTGTAACTACAAACGATGAAATAAACCTGATTTCTTCTGTTATGGCGAAAAAAATGGGAGCAAAATATACAATCGCCAGAGTAAGAAACCCTGAATATTCCGAGCAGATAGAATTTATGAGAGAATCTCTTGGAATAGATGTTATGCTTAACCCTGAAGCAGAGGCAGCAGAATTTATCTGTAAAAATCTTGAATACCCAAATGCTTTAAATGTAGAATCATTTGCTGAAAATAAGGTAAACCTTGTTGAAATATCAATAGAAAACGACTCTTTTCTTAATGAGCTGACACTTATTGAATTTAAGCAGAAATATTTTAAAAATCTTTTGGTATGTATAGTTCAGAGAGGACAGGAAGTTTTTGTTCCAACAGGAAAATTTATTCTTAAAAGCGGCGATAGAATATATGTAACAGGTAAGCATACAGACCTTGGAGAGTTTTACAAATCTTTGGGGCAATGTGATGAACGTATTAAATCTGCATTTATTATTGGAGGAGGACGTATCACACACTATCTTATAGATAAGCTTCTGAAGAAAAAAATGAAACTGAAAATAGTTGAAACTCAGGAAGAAAAAGCAAGAGAGTTGAGTGAAATATATGAACAAGCAGAAATTATAAACGGAAATGGTATGGATATGGAACTTCTGGAAGAGGAAGATTTCAAACATTATGATGCCTGTATCTCTCTTACAGGTATAGATGAAGAGAATATTATAATTTCAATGTTTGCTGATAAAATAGGAATTAAGAAAACTATTACAAAAATCAACAGTACATCTCTTTTAAATGTACTTGGTTTTGTTGGTTTACAATCTATTCTTACTCCTAAAAAAATTATAGCTGACTATATTATTAAAATTGTAAGATCTCGTGTAAGTTCTCAGGGAGAAAATAATATTCAAAACCTTTACAGACTTGCAGACAACAGAGTTGAGGCAATAGAGTTTTTAGTAAAGGAATTCAGTCAGGTTATAGGCATACCATTAAAAGATCTTCATATTAAGAAAAATACTATTATTCCATATATTGTAAGAAAAAATGAGCTTATAATTCCAGGAGGAGCCGATACTATTCAGGCTAATGATAAAGTAATTATAATCACTGCACAGCAATATCTTGATGATATAGATAAAATTATAAATTTTGACTTTTTTAACGGAGAAAATATATGAATACAAAAATGATAAGATATGTTACAGGTTATATCTTAAAATTAGAGGCATGCTTTTTGGTTCTGCCGCTTTTCATAAGTTTTTATTTTCACGAAAGTGCTTTAATGCATAAATCTTATTTTTCAGTAATTGTTACGCTTTTAGTTATAGGATTTTTTCTTTCAAGAAAACTTCCTGTTAATCAAAAAATATATGCTAAAGAAGGACTTATTATTGTCTCTCTTTCATGGATATTTCTTTCTTTTTTCGGGGCTCTGCCTTTTGTTATTTCAGGATATATCCCATCAATAATTGATGCTTTTTTTGAAACTGTAAGCGGATTTACTACTACAGGAGCGAGTATTCTTACTAATGTAGAAGCTCTTCCAGATTCTCTTCTTTTCTGGAGAAGTTTTACCCACCTTGTGGGAGGAATGGGAGTTCTGGTTCTGGCTCTGGCTATTCTTCCAAAAAACAGCAATCAGGCTCTTCATCTTATGAAGGCTGAGGTTCCGGGACCAACTTTTGGAAAACTTGTTGCAAAAATGAGCTATAATTCAAGAATATTGTATATTATCTATCTTGCTATGACCGCTCTGCTTACTGTTATTCTTATGATTGAAGGAATGCCGTTTTTTGATTCTCTTCTTCATGCTTTCGGAACAGCGGGAACGGGAGGCTTTGGTATAAAAAACACTAGTGTTGCTTTCTATAACAATGCTGCTATAGATTATACTATCGGAATAGGAATGCTTTTATTCAGCTTGAACTTTAACCTTTTCTATATTTTAATTATAGGAAATATAAAACAGTTTTTCAAAAGTGAAGAGATGAGATGGTTTTTAGGAATAGTTTTTATTTCTATAACTCTTATATGCATTAATATTTATCCTTCATATAACAGTATCAGCAGAATGATAAGAGATGTTTTCTTTACAGTATCCTCTATTGTATCTACAACAGGATATTCAACAGCAGACTTTGATAAATGGCCGCTGTTTTCAAAAATTATTCTGCTGTTTCTGATGTTTATGGGAGGATGTGCAGGTTCTACTGCCGGAGGTTTAAAAGTATCAAGAGTTGTTATTTTTATAAAAGCCTCTATAAGGGAATTTAAAAAGCTGGGAAATATAAACAGGATTGTAAGTTTAAAAATGGAAGGAAAACCTGTTACAAAGGATTTGATGGAAAGTATTTCAAGCTATCTGATTGTTTATATAGGTGTTTTTGTTGTTATACTTTTAATAATTTCATTCTCTGTGCCAGATCTTGATTCCGCTTTCAGTGCTGTGGCTGCCACATTTAACAATATTGGTCCGGGACTTAATATTTTTGGACCTACATCAAATTATGCCTCACTTACACCATTAAACAAAATTGTTCTTTCTTTCAGCATGCTTTTAGGAAGACTTGAAATTTTCCCTGTGCTTATTCTGTTTTCACCGAGAATTTATAAAAAAATGAAATAAAAGCAAACTGCTGCACTCAAATATGCAGCAGTTTATTTTTTATTCATATAAATAATACTTTTCTTTTACGAATTCTGTGAAATACATTTTAAGACTTTTATATTCTGCTTTGAAGAAATATTCTCTGTAAAGCTCTGCCATTTTATCACAAAGTTCCTGAGGTCTCGGCATCCAGTCAACATTTACTATAACTTTTCCCTCTTCCTCTTTTCCGTCTCTTATTTCTATATCCGGAGAATAAAATAATCTTATTCTTTCTCTAGGTACTCCTATATCTTTTTCTACAATATCAATTAAATCTTTACTCATTCTGCAAAGTTCTTCTTTTTCTACACCTGATACTTTTATATACGGCATAATTGACCTCCTGTAAATTAATAATTTTTAAATTTCTAAATCTTTTAATTTGTCTTTCATTTCTAATATAGCTTTTAAATATTTTATAATATTTAATGCTGTTTGTGAAATATTTATTGTTCTATTATAAAAATTTATTCTTTATAAAAAGCAAAGGATTGCTGTAAAATAAATACATCAATCCTTTATTTCAAATATTAACTATTAAACTGCTGAAAAACCATTTTTATTATCAGGACCTTTATTTACCATAATAAGTCCCTCTCTCAAACCATCTCTCCATACTTTCCAAATATGACCTCCATTAACAATTCTAAGTTCAACATTATTTCCTGTATTTTTCATTTCTCTGTATATAGCTACTGTTCTCTCTTGAAAGTCTTCTTTTCCTACTGAGTTTACTAAACTGTCATCATCACCAATCACAATATACATTTCTGTTTTTAAATCTGCTACACTTTTCTTTTTGTAATTATCAAGATTGTTAGTCCAATACGATTTTTTTATATCTTTCTGAGTTACTGGAGAAACACTTAAAAATTCTTCTGTTAATTTATCATAAACAGCAGGACTCAGTAAAATAACTTTTCCAAATTTTTCAGGATTTCTTAAAAAGAAGTTTAAAGACCCGCTTCCTCCCATTGAAAGTCCACCAATAATAACATTCTTTCTATCATTAGATATCTTATAATTTTGAAAAACATATGGAAATAAATCTTTTTCATAAGCAGTCTGAATTTTTTCATTACTGTCTATGTACCAAGTATTTCCTCCGTCAGGCATAATTACAACCATAGGTTTTACTGCCTGTGTTTCATAAATCAATTCATCGAATATAACTGCTGCACTCCCCTGCTGTGGGTCTGTCCAGTCCTGTTCACTTCCATATAATCCATGAAGAAGAAAAAATACCTGAAAATCTTTACCGTTATCATACTCTTTTGGAAGGTATACTTTATATTTTATCTCTCTGCCTAAAGTATTAGAATACATTGTCTTCTCTTCAACTCTTCCTCGTCCTAAAACAATAGTTGAAATCAAAATAAACATTAAAAGTATTTTTTTCACGACTATCCTCCTTTATAAGTTATATTTTTTTATAATTTTATTTTTGTATATCTCTGCTTGTGTTCCATAAATTATCTGAACACCTTTTCCTGCTCTTATCACTCCACGAGCTTTAAGTTCTTTCCATTTTTCGTCATCTGCCACTAATTTCTCATCTTTCACTGTTACTCTAAGTCTTGTTATACAAGCATCTATTCCCTCTATATTTTTTATTCCTCCAAGAGCATTTACAATATCATCTATAAAATCTTCATCATTATTTTTTGCATTATAATCGCTTCTTGTATAAAGTTTAGCTTCTGCATCCTTTCTTCCTGGAGTCATATAATTAAATTTCTCTATCATAAATTTAAATATGAAATAATACAGAATTGAATAGAAAGGACCTATTATTAAAATCCATTGATACGAAGTTTTTGCCATTCCCTGTAAAAGACCAAAGAAAGTAAAATCTATTATTCCTCTTGAAAATGTAATTCCCACTGCAACATTTAAAAAATGCATAAGTCCGTAAGCTATACCTTCTAAAAGAGCATGAATTGCATATAAAGGAGGAGCAACAAACAGGAATGTAAATTCAATAGGCTCAGTAATACCTGTTAAAAATGATGTAAGAGCTGCTGAAACAAGTATCCCTTTTACTTTAGCTTTGTTATCTGCGTCTGCACATTTATACATTGCAAGAGCTGCTGCCGGTAATCCAAACATCATCGGAAGAAATCCACCTGTCATAGTTCTTGTTGCATCTGCTGAATAATGAATTGTTGTTGGATCTGCAAGCTGAGCAAAGAATATTTTCTGTCCTCCGGCTACAATCTTTCCTGCAACCTCCATTGTTCCTCCCAGTTCTGTATACCAGAACAATGGATAAACAGCATGATGAAGTCCAAATACATTTAAAAGTCTTCCTGTTAATCCATAAAGAAATGTTCCAACGGGCCCCATAGCTGTAAATGTTTCACCAGCTTTTACAACTCCACCAAAAACTGCAGGCCATATGAATGGAACTACTGCTCCAAGAGGTATGAAAAACAACATTGTTAATACAGGAACAAGTCTGTTTCCACTGAAAAACGCCAGATAATCTGGAAGTGTTTTTTCTGAGAATTTATTTGTAATAAAAGCTGAAAGACATCCACAGATTATTCCTCCAAGAACTCCTGTCTGTAAAGTAAATATTCCCAATTCTTTAGTGTATAATGCTGCTTTTCCTACTGCTGCTTCATAACTCATTCCATTTTCCATAAGAGCCTGTACAGTTGTTGTATCTGCTGTCTGTCCCATGAATCCTAATATTGTTCCAATTACTGTGTGAAACAAAAGAAAGCCAAGCAAAGCCGAAAGAGCTGCTGTTTCTTTATTTTTGTTAGCAAGCCCTATTGCAACACCTACTGCAAAAATTACTGACAAATTAGCAAAAATAAATAAACCTGCATTCAATAATAATACCAATATACTGTTCATTACCGTTCCTGGAGCTAAAAATGTCAAATGATATGTATCAATTATGGCACTGCTTGTAAATGCTCCTCCAACACCAAGAAGAATACCTGCCATCGGGAGAACGGCTATTGGAAGCATGAATGCTCTTCCTACTCTTTGTAATAAAGAAAATCCACTTTTCATAAAAATCCTCCTGTCTAAAATATGTTTTTTCTTGAATCTGCCTAGAGTATACTTTGCTCTCCGTGTACTGTCAATATACTGATTTTGAATGCACTTTCCTTATTAGTACTCTTTATTTTTTGTTTCATAAGAAACATTACTGTTTCCGTGCACACATTTTTTCTGCTTATTTTTTCTTGAATAAGTATTCGCTTTTTAGTATAATGTTTCCAAGAAAACTATCTTTTTTGGAAAGGCAGGTTTTAATATGTCAAATAAAGTTGTAAAAAAATTTTTTAATTTAGTTGAAAACAGTAAAGAATTTTATAAAGATTTTCTTTTAAGAGATCCAAAAAATATTTATATTCCAGAAATTTATCTTTCCATAAAAGAACTTATTTATATCAATGAAAAATGTAATGAGTTTGCCAATATAACTCTTCCTTACAAACTTTCTCCTACAGAATATTCTTTCCTATATTATATTGGCCTAAAAGATACTTTGAACGTTACTTTTCTTTCAAAAATAACAAAATCAAGCAAAGGTTATACAAGCAAGGTTGTAAAAAAACTTATAGAAGAGGGATATGTAAACACTTCTCAAACAGCGTCAAATAAAAAAGAGATTTACCTTTCTCTTTCCAAAACAGGCTCAAATATATATATAGATATCTATAAGCATCTCATTAAAGAGAGAAATGAATTTGATATGTTCCTTTTAGAAAATTTTACCGATGATGAACTTAAAAATATTTTAGATTTTTTTACTAAAATCAATAAATTTAAAAATGAAAAATACTTAGATTTATCAAATAAAAATAAATAATATTTATTCAATATAAAAAGAGCTGCCTGTTAAAATAAGCAGCTCTTAATAATTTAAATTATATTATTTTTTCCAAATTCCTAATTTTTTAGCTTCTTCAATAAGTTCTTCTCTGAATTGAGGATGAGCTATGCTGATTAAAGCTTCTGCTCTTTCCCAACCTGTTTTACCTTTTAAGTTTACTTTTCCATATTCAGTAACAACATATTGAACGTTTGCTCTTGTGTCTGTTACGATAGAACCTGTTTCAAGCATAGGTCTAATTCTTGATTTTAATTGTCCGTCTTTTGTTTTGTAAGTTGATGATAAGCAGATGAAAGTTTTTCCGCCTTTTGATAAATAAGCACCAAGAACGAAGTCAAGCTGTCCTCCTGCACCACTTATGTGTTTGTATCCTGCACTTTCAGCATTAACTTGTCCAAACAGGTCAATGTCAACTGCGTTGTTGATTGATATAAATTTATCGATAGAAGAGATAACTCTTACATCGTTTACATAATCAACTGGTGCTGCCATAACTTCTGGGTTATTATTTAAATATTCATACATTTCTGCTCCACCTGCAGCGAATGTAAATGTTTGTCTGAATCTGTCTATATTCTTTTTAGAACCTGTAACTTTTCCTGCTTTAGCCATTTCAACGAAAGAGTCAACATACATTTCTGAGTGAACGCTTAGATCTTTTAAGTTTGATTTAGCTATAAGAGAACCAACAGCAGTAGGCATAGCTCCTATTCCTAATTGGATACAGCATCCGTCTGATAATTCCTCAACTATTAATTCCGCAACTTTCATGTCAACTTCTGACGGAGTTGGTGCTGGTAAAATTCCTAATGGAGGGTTGTTTCCTTCTATAACCATATCTACTTTAGAAATATGAATACAATGTTCCATTCCACCTTGACATACCGGCATATTTTTATTAACTTCAACTATTACAGTTTTTGCCATTTCGCAAACAGCCATCATGTGAGAAGGGCTTATACTGAAGTTAAAGAATCCTTTTTCGTCCATTGGAGTAGCTTGGAATACAGCTATATCAACTTTTGCTCCACCATCTCTATAGTATCTTGGAAGCTCTGAATATCTTATTGGACCATAGAAAGCAAATCCTTTGCTTGCAGCTTTTCTTTCTATTCCTGTCATATGCCAAGAGTTCCATGTAAAATGTGCACCTGGATTATCAATTTTAAATACTTCAGGTTCTTTTAAAAGAATTCCTCCTCTTAATTTTACATCTGTAAGTTCAGGCATTCTTTTAGCTAATGCAGCATCAAATGCGTCTGTTGTTGCCACGCACCAACCATAATCAACAAAATCTCCTGATTTAACTATTGCTGCTGCCTGCTCAGCAGAAACTAATTTACTTTGATATTCCTTTTCAAAATTTGTCATTTTGTGCATCACTCCCTCATATAAATTTAAATGTACCATTCTTATTATAAAAGTATTATTTTTTTACAATCATACCTTATTTTACCATACTTGTAGAAGTTCATTCAAGAGTTATTTTATTTTCAGCTTTCCAGATAATCAAGCAATTCTTTTTCAACTTCACACTTTAATTTCAATTCATATTCAACAAGAGCATCTCCTCTGTTTCCTGTTATCTCTTTGGCGCTGATTACTTTTTCCACCTGCCCCAGATAATAAAAATTTTCTCCTGTTTTCTTTTTGGCAAAAGCCTCAAGAGTATAATAATTTTCTGCAATTTTTCCCTCTATTGTAAGAACTCCGTTTCTTGAAAGGCATCTTTTGCTTTTTGAAAACCATGGAAACCTCTGCCTGTCTATAAAGTTATTATGATAGTTTGAAAAGGGACCTCTGTCCTCAAGAGTTATAAAAAGCATTACTTTTTTCAGTTCCTCAAAAACAGTATATCCGCTCACTTGATATCCGTTATTAAAGTCTAAATTCAAATGCCAGAAACCTTCCTGTTTTGTATACTCCTTATATTTTAAGATTGTTTCCTCTCCTGTCTGCTTATAATTTTTTTCTGTGTATGCAAAATTGTAGTTTATCAAATCATCAATAAGATTTTTAAAATGATTATTGTTTTCATAACCTTTTCTGAATAAGTCATGAAGTCTATATTCTTTTCCCTCTTTTATTAGAACAGGCTCAAACTCTTTCATTGTTGAAAGACTGGTAAAAATCTCTTTAGCTAAGTGTTTAAATCCATTTTTAACTGCCTCTTTCTGATTTTTAAGTTTGTAATCCCTTTCCAAAATATTTTCTATTTCTTCAAAAGAAACTCTCTCTTTTTTTATACACTCTTTTAAAATTATCATTTCATGTACTCTTTTTGCAGGAGTAAAGAAACTTGAAAGAAATGTTAAAAAATTATTTTCCAATTTTGAAAGAGTTTCAAAATTTTCTTTAGGTTTTAATATTCTTAAAACTTCATCATAATTCTTTCTGAATTTAAGTATCACACTTGGCTCTATCATATCCCTTATAAAGAAATCATAAAGCATTGGGATTCTTCCTAACTGTTTTTCAAGAAGTTTGAAATCATGCTCAATATTCTTTTTAGTAGAGAAATTAGTTTTCCCTATATTTTCAAAAATTCTTTCTTTTACTATTTCCTCAAATATAACAGAACTTTCTCCCGGAATCATATTTGTTCCATTCATAATAAATCTTTTCATAAAATCTTTATCATAACTGCTGTTTTGTGAAATTGCCGTTGGAATTAAAAAGTTTTTCTCATAGTTTCCTATAAAATCTAATACAACTACAAATTCTTTTCCACTATTTTTTCTCAGCCCTCTTCCAAGCTGCTGAATATACACAATAGATGATTCTGTTGGTCTTAAAAGAATAACCTGATTTACACATGGAATATCAACACCCTCATTAAAAATATCCACTGTAATTATATATTCAAGCTCTCCCTTTTCAAGAGCTTCTATTACTTTTTCTCTTGTATTGTCTGTATCATCTCCCAAAAGAGCTGCTGTTTTTATTCCTCTTTCATTAAATTTTTCACATAAAATTTCAGCCTCTTCTTTTCTTGAAACAAATATAAGCCCATGAAGTTTATCGCCGCTGTAACCATAGTATCTGCTTTTCTCGATTATATGATCTACTCTTTGGTCTATCACAAGTTTCTTTATAGAAGTTTTTTCATCTATACTTTCTCCGTCAATTACAATATCTGATATTCCAAAATAATGGAAAGGACAAAGAAGATTTTCTCTCAATGCGTCATACAGCCTTATTTCATATGCAATATTATGATTAAACAATCCATAAATATCAAAATCATCTGTTCTTTCCGGAGTTGCTGTCATTCCAAGAAGAAACTTCGGCTTAAAATAATTTATAACTGTCTGATATGTTTTTGCTCCTCCGTGATGTACTTCATCTATTATTATATAATCAAAATAGTTTTCAGGAAAATTTTTAAGATGTATCTCTCTGCTTAAAGTCTGCACCATTGCAAAAATATAATCAGTATTTGAAATATCATCCTCTCCATAAACTGCCATTTTCTTATCTCGTATTATACTTTCAAAAGTTTCTCTGGCTTTCTGCAGAATCGTTTTTCTGTGTGCTATAAAAAGCATTTTTTTAGGATTTACTCTTTTCACATCAAAAGCACTTAAATATGTTTTTCCCGTACCTGTTGCACTTATCAAAAGTCCTCTGTCTGTGCTTTTTCTTAATTCTTCCAGATTTTTCAATGCCTGTTCCTGCATTATATTTGGAGTTATTTCTCTTTCTTCAAAAACTTTCTGTTTTTTTCTTTGAATTTTTTCATATTCTTTTGCCAGTTTATAAATTTTTTCATAATTTTCTATTGCTTCCATATCTGTTTCAGGAAGTTTGTTAAAAACACTATAAAAATTATTTAAAATTTCTTCTGCTATTTTTCCATCTTTAAAAGAATTTATTTTTAAGTTCCATTCAAAATTTACTGTAAGGGCTGTCTGAGTAAGGTTGCTGCTCCCCACTATCATTGTCCATAAATTATTTTTTCTGAAAAAATATCCTTTAGCATGGAATTTCTCATTTGATAATATTTTAAGCTCTATATTTTTATATTTTAAAAGTCTTTTTAATACTTTTGGCTGTGTAAAGTTAAGATAATCTCCTGTAAGAATTTTTCCTTTTATTCCTCTCTCTTCCAATACTCTAAGCTGTTCCAGAATAAGAGCAACTCCTCCCTCTGTTATAAAGGCTACAGAGATTATAAACTCATCGCACTCTTCTAGTTCTTTTCTTATAACAGAAATTATTTTTTCTTCATTATTTGAAAGAAGCCTGTGCTGATAAGCTGAAGATGATTCTAACTCTTTATTTATTAAACTTGTTTTTATACTTTCTGTTAAAAGTGTTTCCACTATATCCTCCTATGGATTTGTATTTCTTACTTCACAAATTTTCTATATCCTGTTTTAAAATCCACAAGATTTTTCATAGGCTCATTTTTATAATATGCCTTAAGATTATTTATTGTTATTTTTCTTATTCTTTCCAAAGTTTCTTTAAGATGATATCCACCTGCCACATGGGGAGTAAGCACAAGATTCTCAGCTTTCCATAATGGACTTTCTTTTGGAAGGGGTTCGGGCTCAGTTACATCAATTCCTGCTCCTGCAAGTTTTCCGCTGTTTAAAGCCTCACATAAATCTTCAGCATTTACAGAAGATCCTCTTCCTACATTTAACAAAATTGCTCCTTTTTTCATTTTATCAAATTTTTCTTTATTAAAAAGATTTGTTGTTTCCTTTGTTTCCGGAAGAGAAAGAGCTACTATATCAAATTCAGGAAGAATTTTTTCAAGCATATCAAGCTGATAAACATCCTTAAGATAAGGAGGAATATCTGTTTTGTTTCTTCTTATTCCATAAACTTCACTTCCTAAAGCATTCATTCTTTTTGCAAATTCTCCGCCGATATCTCCCAATCCTACTACAAGGGTTTTAGAGCCGTAAATTGAAGTTACCGGTCCTTCATCTTTCCACAAACATTCTTTCTGATTCGCATTATAAAGATGTATTTTTTTCTGTACTGCCAGAAGCATTCCAAGCATATGTTCTGCTATTGCAAGACCGTAAGCACCTGTTGCATTTGTCAGTATTGTTCCCTCATTTAATATCCCCTCTGCTGTATAATTGTTTGCTCCTGCACTGTTAAGCTGCAGCCATTTTAATTTTGTATTCCCTTTTAATATCCCCGCAGGAACATTTCCCAAAATTATATCTGCACTGTGAACTGTTTCTTTATCTGCCTCTTTTGCTGATATATATATTATCTCTGCATCAAAAGCTATACTTTTTATTTGTTCCTTATGTTTTTCTTCCATTGGAATTGTCACTAATATTTTTTTCATATTTCCACCAACTTTTTTAACTGTTTAAATATAACCATACTGCCAAGTACAACATCACTAAATTCTATACTTTCTTCTTTATTGTGGCTCACTCCCTCTTTACATGGAATAAACACCATTCCTGTAGGTGTTATATCAGCAAATTTCATTGCATCATGCCCTGCTCCGCTGTTCATAACCATTGCTTTTATTCCAAGAGAGTCTGCTGTTTCTTTCAGCTGATCTTTCATTTTTTCACTAAGCTGTATAGGAATATCTTTTGATATTGAAACAAGCTTATACTCAAGTTCCCTTTTTTCACACACTTCTTTAACATACTCTGTTATTTTTTTATCTACTCTTTTTATGCTTTCCCAATCAATACCTCTGATATCTATTCCCATTTTTACTTTTCCTGAAACAACGTTAAAAGCATTTGGAGCATTTACAATATATCCCACTGTACCAACTGTGTGATGTTCAGCCTCTTCATTTGCTGCTTTTTCAAGCTCTGTCACTATTTCTGCTGTTGCACAAAGAGCATCTTTTCTCATACCCATTGGAGTTGCTCCTGAGTGATCCTGTCTTCCTTCTATTGTAAGCCAGTATCTTGTTGCTGCTGCTATCGCCTCAACTATACCTATTTTATTTTCACACACTTCTAAAACTCTTCCCTGCTCTATATGAAGTTCAAAATATCCAAGAAGTCCCTCTATTTTTTTACAATGAGGATTGTGTCCTCTGTGAATAAGAACATCGTAAAGGGAAATTCCTTCGTGATTTTTTGCCTGTTTCGTCTTTTCAATATCAAGTTTATGAGTAATCAGAGAACTTCCAACAGTTGCCATTCCAAAAGCACTTGATTCTTCGCATCTGAAAGCTGCCACTTTAACAGGAATATTCAGATTATTTTCTTTTATCCATTTTAAAATTAAAAGTCCTGCCAATACTCCTGCAACTCCGTCATATCTTCCTCCGTTTATAACAGAGTCAAGATGTGAACCTATTAAATAATACTCATCATAATTTTCCTGAAATATATATGTATTCCCCACTTCATCACTTGAATATTTAAGACCAAGCTCTCTTGCAAAGTTTCTTACAGCTCCGTGCATAACATCTTCGTTTCTTGTATATCCAAGTCTTGTTACCCCTCCGGTTTTATCAATTCCTATTGAATAAAGTCTTTTAAACCAGTCTTTTATTTTTTCTATATCTGCATTTTCCAATTTCATTTTTCCTCCACAAACCAGTTCAATATTACTTATAATGAATATTATAGCTTTTTTTAATCTTAAATTTAAGAAAAAAATAAAAAACTGTATGAATTTTTTCTTTCATACAGTTTAATCTTTACTACATTTACTCTTTCACAAAAAGAGAGTCAAATTTTTAACTTTCTTTTTCTGAAATCAGTTTTTATTTACTTTCTTCTATCTTACTTTTTAATTTATCAAGTCCGTCAACAGCACTGTCTTTAGCTTTATCCATTTGTTTGTCTGCTGTTTTCTTTACTTCTTGTGCTTTTTTTCCTGCTTCTGTTTTTACTTCTTTAGCTTTTTCAACTGTTTTATCTGTCATATCTTTTGCTGTTTCTTTCATATCAACCATTTTTTCATTAACATTATCTTTAACGTTTTCCATTGCTTCGCTTGCTCCAGCTTTCATATCACTCATCACATCTGATGCTTTCTCTTTCATTTCTGCACTTTCTTCTGTTACATTTTCTTTTGCTGCATCAATCTTTTGAGCTGTTTCAGCTTTTATATCTCTTTTTTTATCAGTACCTTTATCTGCACCGCATCCTGCCATTATACCTGCTGTCATAACTGCTAAAATAAAAATCGATATTTTTTTCATAAATGTGTTCCTCCTTCTGCTATTTTCTGTCTGCCTGATTTTTGAAAAAATAAAAAAATACTTTTCCACTCATATAGTAGCATTATTTTCAGTAAAAAGCAATAAACAAAGAATAACACAAAAAATAAAAAAAGCAAGATTAACATATATAAACTTGCTTTTTTTATTTCTACTAAATTATTCAGCATCAGCTGTTTTTAGTACTTGTTTTCCGTTGTAATCTCCACACTCTAAACAAACTCTATGAGGTCTTTTTGTAGCTCCGCATTTTTCACAAGTGATTAATGTTGAAGCTGCTAATCCATGGTGAGATCTTCTCATATTTTTTTTAGCTTTTGAAGTCTTTTTCTTAGGTACTGCCATTTTAGTTTCCCCTCCTCACAAATTCTTATTTTAATTTTTTATTTTTATATCTAACAACTGTGCCCATCTGCTGTCCATGCCATCGTTACTGTATTTCTGTAAATAAGAATCATCTTTACATTCTGGAACGCAGGCAGGATACTGTGGCATCTCTAAAAACATCTCTTCTCTTACAAACTCTGTTACGTCTATTTCACCGCTGACAGCCTCAAAATATTCTTCTTCTGTCATTTCAGCAGTTTTAGAAAGAGTTTCCAAGTATCTTTCATAGTCCTGTGCATTTAAGAATTTTCCTTGAAACTCTTTTTCGCCCATATCAACTATGATATCTTCTAAACATCTTACACACTGTGTCTTTATTCTAGCTGAATATTTTCCTTCTATAAAGTATTCATTATTTATTTTGTGAACTGAACCGCTCACTTGAAGTTCTCCGTCTAAATCGACACCTTCTAAGCTGGAAACTGAAAAATTAAATTTTATTTTAGAATCTCTGTCGATATCTATCAATTTAATTTTCATAGATAGCCCCCTCATGTTATAATACCAAGATATTTTACACGGTTTCTCGTTTCTTGTCAAGTATATTTTCTTGATATATTTTATACATTAAATAAAAATTCCATTAAATCTCCGTCCTGAACTACGTAGTCCTTTCCTTCGACTCTCATTACTCCTGCCTCTTGAGTTCCTTTCCATCCAGAATATTTTACAAAATCTTCATAAGATGCAACTTTTGCTCTGATGAATCCTCTTTCAAAATCTGTATGAATAACTCCTGCTGCTTTTGGAGCTGTATCACCAATATTAATTGTCCATGCTCTTACTTCTTTTACTCCTGCTGTGAAATATGTTTGAAGCCCAAGAAGTTTAAATCCTGCTCTTATTAATCTGTTAAGCCCTGCCTCTTCTACACCAAGACTTTCTAAAAATTCCGCTTTATCTTCTTCGCTCATTTCCTGCAGTTCTTCTTCAACTTTTGCAGAAACGATTACAACTTCTGAACAAAGCTCTGCTGCATATTCTCTTACTTTTTCCACATATTCATTTCCCTCTGCCAGATCGTCTTCTGAAACATTAGTTACAAATATCATAGGTTTTATTGTAAGCAGCTGATACACTTTTATAATATCTTTTTCTTCATCTGTTAAATCAAGAGTTTTTAAAAGTTTTTCTTCATTTAAGTGTGCCTGACATTTTTCAAGTATAGGAACAAGTTTCACTACGTCTTTATTTTTTGTAACAAGAAGTTTTTTGTTTTTCTCCAGTGCTTTGTCTATTGTTTCCATATCAGCTAAAATAAGCTCCCCATTGATTACATTTATATCTCTTATAGGGTCTACTCCTCCGCTTACATGAACTACGTTTTCATCATCAAAACATCTTACAACCTGACAAATTGCTGCTGTTCCTCTTATATTTGAAAGGAATTTGTTTCCAAGTCCCTCACCTTTTGATGCCCCTGCAACAAGCCCTGCTATATCCACAAACTCTACAGTAGCATTAACTACTCTTTGAGGATTGATTATTTTTGCAAGCTCTTCCATTCTTTTATCTGGCACTGTTACCATTCCCACATTTGGTTCTATTGTACAAAAAGGATAGTTTGCAGCCTCTGCTGCTCCTGCCTTAGTTATTGCATTAAAAAGAGTTGATTTTCCAACATTAGGAAGTCCAACTATTCCTATTCCGATCATTATATGCCTCCTGAATTTTATTTTACTCTAAATTTTAACATATCAATTAACTTTTGTAAACACAATAAATTTTATACAACATATTATCTAAAATATCTAAAATATCAAAAAATTCAATAATGTATAATATATTGCCTATTTTTTAAAATATTATTTTTTATTTTTAATAAAAAGAAAAGCAATAATAAAAGTCTAAAAGTTATGATATAATAAATAAGAATTATTATATGAGGTGAACAGATTATGAAATTAGCAGATTCACACTGCCATGTTAATGACAGTAAATTTGATGAAGATAGAGAAGTAATATTTAAACGTGCTGAGGAAGAGCTTGAATTTATAGTTAACATAGGAAATGATCTTCCTACATCTGAAAAAAGTATTGAGTACAGTGAAAAATATCCTTTTGTTTATGCTGTTGTGGGAGTGCACCCTACTGATATTTCTACATACAATGATGAAGTTGAAAAAAGAATAGAGGAGCTTTCTCACCATAAAAAAGCTGTGGCAATAGGAGAAATAGGACTTGATTATTACTGGATGGAAGATGAAAAAGAGGTACAGAAAGAGGGATTCAGAAAACAGATGAAACTTGCTGAAAGACTTGGAAAACCTGTTGTTATCCACTCAAGAGATGCTATGGAGGATACAATAAATATTCTTAATGAGTTTCCAAATGTTAAAGGAGTTTTCCACTGTTATCCCGGATCTTTTGAAAGTGCAATGAATGTTCCTGAGGGATATGTTTTTGGTATTGGAGGTGTTCTTACATTTAAAAATGCAAGAAAAACTGTTGAGTTCATACAAAAAATAGACCTTTCAAGAATAGTAATTGAAACAGATTCTCCATATCTTACGCCGTCTCCTTTTAGAGGAAAAAGAAATGAACCTGTATATGTAAAATATGTTGCTGAAAAAATAGCTGAAATTAAAAATATTCCTGTGGAAGAGGTTATAAGAATTACTACTGAAAACACAAAAAGAATTTATGGAATAAAATAAAAATTTACAGGAGTTCTCTTATGAAATTTTTAGGAATAGGAAACGATATTATAGAAATAAGCAGAATAGAAAAAGCTGTTTCAAAAGAAATTTTTATAAAAAAAATTTACACTGAAAAAGAGATTGAATACATAAAATCCAAAGGAAACAGAGCTGAAACATATGCAGGAAAATTTTCTGCCAAAGAGGCTGTATCAAAAGCTCTGGGAACAGGAGTAAGAAACTTTTCTCCTACTGATATTGAGATTTTAAACGATACTCTTGGAAAACCTTACGTTGTTTTCAGAAACAGCATTGAAGAATTTAACGATATTTATCAGTGTGACATCTCTATTTCACACTGCAAAGAATACGCTGCAGCTGTGGCTGTTATATTTAAAAAATGATTTTTGGGAGAAAATTATGGATATTTTAGAATTAAAAAGAGAATTTCAGGGATACAAAGATAAACTTGCCGGAATAAAACAGACTGTAAAACTTGAAATGAGAGAAAATACAGTAAAAGAGCTTGAACAGAAAACAACACAAGAAGGGTTCTGGAACGATAAAAAAGAAAGTCAGGCTGTTATAAAAAAAATAAATGAAAACAAAGATCTTATTAATGAGTATAAGACTGTTGAAACAATGTATCATGATGAAGAGGTTTTAATTGAATTTGTGGACATGGGAGAGGAAGATTTTATTCCTGAACTGGAAGAAAAACATAAAAAACTTGCACATGAACTTGATTCTCTTGATGTAAAACTTCTTCTTGACGGAAAATATGATGGAAACAATGCTATCATCACAATTCACTCTGGTGCAGGAGGAACAGAGGCATGCGACTGGGTTGATATGCTTTACAGAATGTACAGCAGATGGTTTTCTGAAAAGGGATATAAAGTGAGTCAGCTTGATTTTATGCCGGGAGATTCTGTAGGAATAAAATCTATTACACTTCTTGTGGAAGGAGTTTATGCTTACGGATATCTAAAAGCAGAAAAAGGAGTTCACAGACTTGTGAGAATCTCTCCTTTTGATGCAAACAAAAAAAGACATACTTCCTTTGCCTCTGTTGACGTACTTCCGGAAGTTGATGAGGCTGTTGAAATAGAGATAAATCCAAGTGACTTGAGAATTGATACATACAGAGCAGGAGGAGCTGGAGGACAGCACGTTAACATGACTGACTCAGCTGTAAGAATTACTCATATTCCAACAGGAATTGTTACTACATGTCAGCAGGAACGTTCTCAGCTTTTAAACAGAGAGAAAGCAATGAAAGTATTACAGGCAAAACTTCTTGATCTGGAGATTAAAAAGAAAGAAGAAGAGATGAAAAAAATTCAGGGAGAACAGACAGACATAGGCTGGGGAAACCAGATAAGATCATATGTGTTCCAGCCTTATACTATGGTAAAAGACCACAGAACATCATGCGAATCTGGAAATATCAGAGCTGTTATGGACGGAGATATTGATGACTTTGTTAATGCTTACCTGAGATGGACAAAAAACAAATAGTCACTTTAAAAATAAGATGAAATGTGATAAAATTTAGATTATATAATAAATAAAATTGGGGGTTAATATACTATGGAAAGAAAAGTAAGAACTAGGGTAGCTCCATCTCCTACTGGAGATCCGCACGTTGGAACAGCCTATATTGCAATGTTCAATATAGCATTTGCTCATGTTAATAATGGAGAATTTATTTTAAGAATAGAGGATACTGACCAGAACAGATATACTGAGGGATCTGAACAAATGATTTTTGATGCTTTAGGTTGGCTTGGACTAAACTGGGCAGAAGGTCCTGATATTGGCGGACCATACGGGCCATACAGACAATCTGAAAGATTTGGAATGTACGGTGACTATGCAAAAGAATTAGTTGAAAAAGGTGAAGCTTACTATTGTTTCTGTACTCCTGAAAGACTTGACAACTTAAGAGAAAGACAAAAAGCAATGAAAAAAGCTCCTGGATATGACGGGCACTGCAGAAGCCTTTCTAAAGAAGAAATTGAAGCTAAACTTGCAGCAGGAGAACCATATGTTATCAGATTAAAAATGCCTTATGAAGGAGAAACTGTTATCCATGACAGATTAAGAGGAGATATCGTTTTTGAAAACAGCAAAATAGACGACCAAGTTTTATTAAAAGCTGACGGATTCCCTACTTATCACCTTGCAAACGTTGTTGACGACCACTTAATGGGAGTTACTCACGTTATCAGAGCTGAGGAATGGATTTCTTCTACTCCAAAACATATTCAATTATACAAAGCTTTTGGTTGGGAACAGCCAGAATTTATCCACATGCCTCTTTTAAGAAACAGCGACAGAACTAAGATTTCTAAAAGAAAAAATCCTGTTTCATTAAACTGGTACAGAGATAACGGATATTTAAAAGAAGGATTATTAAACTTCCTTGGACTTATGGCTTACTCATTCAAAGATGGAAAAGAAATATTCAGCTTACAAGAATTTAAAGATACTTTCAACATTGACAACGTATCACTTGGAGGACCTGTATTTGACCTTGTAAAACTTGGATGGATAAATAATCAACACATGAGATTAAAAGATCTTAAAGAGCTTACTGAGCTTACAATTCCTTTCTTCCAAGCTAAAGGATATGTTGGAGAAACTGTTTCTGATAAAGAAAGAAACGCTCTTGAAAGAATAGTTGAAATTTTAAGAGAACATGCTCACACTTTAAAAGAAATAGCTGATGAGTCAGAAGTTTACTTTAAAGATGAATATCTATTACCTGAAATTACAGAAGATATGGATAAAAAAGACAGAAAAGGAATCGAAAGATTATACAACGGAATCCAAGATGAAACTGGAAAAGCATCTATCAAATTATTCCTAAGCAAAATCGAAGCATATCCAAATGAAGATATTAACTTAGAAGATGCTAAAAAACTTCTTACTGATACTCTTGAGGAAATCGGAGAGGGACCAGGAAAAGTTTATATGCCTTTAAGAGCTGTTCTTACAGGACTTCCTAAAGGTGCTGATTTATACAATCTTATCTCTATAATAGGAAAAGAAAGAACTCTTGCAAGATTAAAGAGAATGATAGCACATTACAATATCTAATTAAAATATAAAGAACGGTTTAAACCGTTCTTTTTTATAAAGTAAAAGGAGAGATTATTCATGACAGACAGCAGGATTTTTTTTGAAAAAGCTTTTCCTTTTTGGAATGAAATCACAAAAGATGAGCAGCAGTTAATTTTAAATAACAGCTCCCTTGTTAAATTTTCTCAAGGACAGAATATCCATGATTCAACTGAATGTACCGGTGTTCTTGTTGTAAAATCAGGGCAGCTTAGAGTATACATGCTTTCTGCTGAAGGAAAAGAGATTACCCTTTACAGACTTGATCCATATGAAATATGTATGCTTTCTGCTGCATGTATACTTAATAATATAAGATTTGAAGTTATGGTTGATGCTGAAAAAGACAGTGAAGTTTACCTTATAAATCCTCACAAATATAAAGAGCTTAAAGATAAAAATATAATTGTTGAAAGTTTTACCAACAGTGTTATCAACGAAAGTTTTTCTGAAGCTATGTGGATGATGGAGCAGATTGTATTTATGAGTTTTGACAAACGTCTGGCTATATTTCTGCTTGAGCAGTCTGAATCAGCCGGAAAAGATATTCTTAATCTGACGCATGACTATATTGCCAAAAATATGGGAACTGCAAGAGAAGTTGTTTCCAGGATGCTGAAATATTTTCAGGCAGAGAAAATGGTTTCTGTTTCTCGTGGAACAATATCTCTAATTGATAAAGCAAAACTTAGAGCTTTGCTTTAATCCAAAAAATACAAATAACAGAGAGGGGGGCTCTCTGTTATTTTTTTGGGAGTTTGTAAAATTTATTTGGTTTTTAGGATTATTTTTTTATGAAATTAAGAACTTCATTTTTTGGAAGCAGACCAACTGCTTTATCAACTGCTTTACCATCTTTGAATAGAATCATTGTTGGAATTGACATAATTCTAAACATAGAAGATAATTCAGGCTCTTCGTCAACATTTACCTTCACTATTTTTGCTCCTGTAATCTCTTTGTCAACATCCTCAAGTATTGGTCCAAGTGCTTTACAAGGTCCACACCAAGTTGCCCAGAAATCAACTAATACAGGTACATCTGATTTTAAAACCTCTTTTTCAAAACTATCTTTTGTTATATGTAGAACTGCCATTTTCTATTCCTCCTTAAATTCGTCTTAATCATCTTTACGACATTATTATATCCTCTTTTCAAAATTTTGTATGTGACAAAGTCACATAAGAAAGAAAAATTTATTTAATTTCTATATACCCGCCTTTCATTGGAGAAACCGCAAATCTTGTATAAATTGCAAGTGCTCCTTTTGTAAACTTAGGTTTTGGTGCTGTCCATTTTAATTTTCTTTCTGAAAGAATTTTTTCTATTTCTTCAGAAGAAAGTTCTTTTCCATTTATACCTACTATACTTAATTCCCTGTTTTCCACATTTATTTTAATTAAATCTCCCTCTTCTATAAATGCAATAGGTCCTCCTTCTGCTGCCTCTGGAGATACATGTCCTATGGCAGGTCCACGAGTAGCACCAGAAAATCTTCCATCTGTAATAAGTGCTGTTGAGGCTGATATTCTAGGATCTGAAGCTATCGCTTCTGTTGTATAAAACATTTCCGGCATTCCGCTTCCTTTTGGTCCTTCATATCTTATTATAACAGCATCTCCTGGATTTATAATACCTGTAAGAACTGCTTTTATTGCTTCCTCTTCACTGTTAAAAGGTTTTGCTTTTAATATTATATTCTGCATTTCTTTTGGTACAGCAGAGTGTTTTATAACTGCTCCTTCCGGTGCAAGATTTCCTTTTAAAACTGCTATTGCTCCTTGTTTTTGAATAGGATTATCTATTGTTTTTATTATATCTTCTTTCTTAATATTACGTTTTTCCAATTCAGCCTGACATTTTTCGTAATATCCATTTTTCTTTAATTCTTCAAGATTTTCACCAAGAGTTTTTCCTGTTGCTGTCATTACATCAAGATGTAAAAATTCTTTTATCTCTTCCATTATTGCAGGAACTCCTCCAGCGTAATAAAAATATTCTCCAGGATAAAATCCACTTGGTCTTATATTCAAGATATATGGTATTCTTCTATGAATTTTATCAAATTTTTCTGCATCAAGCTCTATTCCTACTTCATGTGCTATTGCCGGAATATGAAGAAGCGAGTTAGAAGAACCTGCTATCGCAGCATGAACCATGATTGCATTTTCAAATGCTTTTTCTGTAAGAATATCTGAAGGCAGTATTCCTTCAACTGCAATTTCAACTGCTCTTTTTCCTGTTTCAAAACTTTTAATTTTAATTTCTTCTGAATTTGCAGGAAGTAAAGCTGAACCAGGAAGAGCTAATCCTAATGCTTCCGCTGTTACCTGCATTGTGGAAGCGGTCCCCATAAAAGAACATGCTCCACACGAAGGACAGGCATTTTCCTTCGCAAAAATTAATTCTTTTTCTGTTATCTCTCCTCTTTCATATCTAGCACTATACGCTCCAAGCTGCTCTAAAGTGAGCATATCAGGTCCAGCTGCCATTATTCCTCCTGTCATTACTATTGACGGCATATTTAATCTTGCTAAAGCACAAAGATTTCCGGGAAGACCTTTATCACAACTTGCTATAAAGACTCCAGCATCAAAAGGAGTTGCCATAGCTTGTATCTCTATCATATCTGCTATCATCTCTCTTGATACAAGAGAATAATTCATTCCATCATGTCCTTGAGCCTGCCCGTCACATATATCTGTAACAAAATATTTTGCCGCTTTTCCATTAGTTTCTTTTATTGCTTTTTCTACTTCTGATATTAGTTTATTTAGATGAGCACTTCCCGGATGACTGTCCCCGTATGTGCTTTCTATCATAATTTGAGGTTTATCTAAATCTTCTGTTTTCCATCCCATTCCTATTCTAAGAGGATCAACCTCTGGAGCTACTTCTCTTAATTTTTGACTTTTTAACATAACTATTCCTCCATGTTTTATATAAAAAAGAGATACATTAAATATATCTCTTTTTTTAAATAAATTATCTTACAACTCTTCCTTCTCCATTACTATTTGCAAGTTTTTCAACTTCTTCAACACTTGCAAAATTAAAATCTCCAGGTATTGTATGTTTTATTGCAGATGAAGCAATTGCAAAATTAAGAGCTTCTTCTTTTGACTTTCCTATTATTAAACCATGGATAAATCCTGAAGCAAAAGCATCGCCGCTTCCAACTCTGTCTGTAATATGTACTAAAAATTTCTTTCCAACATAGATATTATCTTCTGTAGCCACAACAGCACTATATCCGTTATCTGAAGCAGAAATACTCTCTCTTAAAGAACTTACTAAATATTTAAATCCATATTTTTTTATAACTTTCTGCATATTTTCTTCATTTACACAAATGCTGTATTCACCATTAATGAAATCTGTATCTCCATCTTTATATCCTAAAACCATAGCAGCATCTCTCGCATTTCCAAAGCACACATCAACATACTGCATCATATCAGCTATTAATTTTTGTTTTTCTTCTACACCTTCTGTCCATAATTTAGCTCTATAGTTTAAGTCAAAAGAAACGATTGCTCCATTTTTTTTCGCTGCTGCCATTGCTTTTTTAGTTGCTTCTGCCACTTCTTTATTTAACACGGGAGTAATTCCTGATGTATGAAACCATTTAACTCCTTTTAAAATATTATCAAAATCAAAATCTTCTGGAACAGCATGTGCCATAGATGAACCTGCTCTGTCATAAACAACACTTGCTGGTCTTACTGATGAACCGTTTTCTAAGAAATATATACCAAGTCTGTTTCCGCCTCTTGCAATAGCAGAACAATCTACATTATATTTACGAAGAGTTGCTACGACACAATCTCCTATAGCATTTTTAGGAAGTTTTGTAATATATGCTGTGTTATGTCCATAATTAGCTAAACATACTGCTATATTTCCTTCACTTCCACCATAATTTACATCAAAGGTTGTTGCCTGAACAAATCTTTGACATCCTGGCGGAGATAATCTTAACATTATTTCTCCCATTGTTACTATTTCAGCCATTTATATTACCCCTCCTTATTTAGCTTTTTGTACTAAATGTACTGCAAAACCACCTATTTCCTGTTCTAAATATATAGCGCCCAATTTTCCTGCTGGATTATATTTAGCACTTTCTTTATTAAATTTAACTCCATTTCTTTCAAGATATGCTATTGCACGTTCAATATAGTTTGTAAAAATAGCTATATGACCATTTTTTCCTAAATATGGTGAACGCATTGCTTCAATATAACTTCCTGCGAAAATTGAGTTTGGATTTGCAGCTTTTTTAAATCCAAAAATCTTTTCAAATGTGTCAGCTGCATTTTCCGCTTCTTCTGAATCTGCTGTATTTAATCCTATATGAGCAAGAGAGAATCCAAGCATATTTTCCACAGCTGTTTTTGTTAAATTTTTAATACTGTCAAAATCTTTTTTAGCTATAAGATCTGACGGTACCATCCATGTTCCACCACAAGCAATTATTTTTTCAAAGTCTAAATAAGTATTTAAATTTTCTGCATTGATTCCGCCTGTAGGCATAAACTTAATATTTATATAAGGAGCACTCATAGCTTTTATCATTTTTAATCCTCCAGCACTTTCTGCCGGGAAAAATTTAACTGTTTTAAGACCATATTTTATTGCTTGTTCCACATCACTTGGATTTGCACATCCTGGAGTAATAACTATTCCTTTTTTGTTACAATAATCAACTATTTCCGGATTAAGACCAGGACTTACTATAAATTCTGCTCCTGCTTCCATAGCCTCATCTACTTGTTTTATAGTTAATACTGTTCCTGCTCCAACTACCATTTCTGGATAATTTTCTTTCATTACTTTTATTACATCAGCACATATCTCTGTTCTGAACGTTACTTCTGCACATGGAAGTCCTCCTTCACAAAGTGCTTTAGCTAATGGAAGAGCATCTTCTATTTTTTCTAGTTTTACAACTGGAACTATTCCTATTTCTTCTATTTTTTTTAATATATCTTTCATAGTTATCTCCTCTGATTATTTTAATTTATTTACAGGATAGTGAACTGCTTCTCCACCTGCAAATCTTACAGATTCTTCTGCAACTTTACGTTTTAGTTCTGCTGCTGCTTCTTCTGAATACCATCCCATATGAGGAGATACTATTAAGTTTTCATGTTTAAATAATGGTGATCCCGGCATCATTGGCTCAAACTCAACACAGTCAAGAGCTGCTCCTGCAATTTCTCCATTTGTTAATGCTTCATCTAATGCTTTTTCATTTATAATTCCTCCACGAGAAACATTGATAATGTATGCTGTATTTTTCATACGTTTAAATGTTTCAGCATTAAATAAATCTCTATTTCCATCAAGCGGACAATGAATAGATACAATATCTGATTTTTCAACTATTTCATTTATTGTAGATGGAACTATAAATTTTGTTTCTTCTGTTGGCTTAAAGTAAGGATCATATCCCATTACATTAAATCCTAAATAATGAGCTTTTTCAGCAAAGTTACGTCCTATACGTCCTAAACCTACAACTCCTACAGTCATTGTACTGTTACGTCTTATAGGCATAGAATGAATATAATCCCATTTAGTTTCTTTAGTATATTTATTCATTGTTACTACTTTTCTTACAAGAGCCATCATCATAGCTATAGCTTGATCTGCAACTTCGTTCATTCCGTAGTCAGGAACATTACATACTTGAACACCTAAATCTGTAGCTGCTTTTACATCAACATTGTTAACTCCAACTCCATAGCGAACTACCATTTTTAAATTTGGCAATGCTTCCATTACTTTTCTTGTTATTGGAGCGTATTGATTTATAAATATATTTCCGTCTTTACATTGTTCTATTAAATCTTCTTCTGTTTTACATTGTTTTAATTCAAATTCTAAACCTGCTTTATTTAATATTCCTGTTTCTATATCAATATTTGCGTGATCGCAATCTGTAATTATAACTTTCATTTATTCCTCCCAAAAATAACTTAATTAAAATTACTTAACTAAATATCCTCCATCTACTGGTATTATTGCTCCGTTTAAATAATCTGATGCTTCTGATGCTAAGAATACAACTGGACCTTTCATATCAGCTGGTGTTCCCCATCTCTTAGCTGGAATACGGTTAGTAATCTCTAAATATCTTGGATTAGATGGATCTGTAAGAGCCACATTCATTTCTGTATCCATATATCCTGGTGCCAGAGCATTAATATTTATTCCTTTTTCAGCCCATTCATTACAAAAAGCTTTTGTAAGCTGTGCTACTCCACCTTTTGATGCTGCATAAGCTGGAATTGTATATCCTCCAAAGAATGAAAGCATGGATGCTATATTTATAATTTTTCCTTTAGATTCCTGTTTCATAAATTGTTTTGCAGCAAGTTGTGATAAAACAAATACAGCTGTTAAGTTTACATCTAAAACAAATTTCCAGTCGCTTAATGGAAATTCTTCACTTTTATGACGTCTTTGAACTCCTGCACTGTTTACTAAGATATCTAAGTGATCTCCTAATTTTGATACTGCATTTGCGAAAGCTTCTTCTCTTTCTCCCTCTTTTGCAATATTAGCCATAATTCCATGACATTTGAATCCTCTTTTGTTAAAATCTTCTGCCACTTCTATAACCTTAGGATTTATATCTAAAATACATACTTCTGCTCCTGCTTCCATAAGTCCTTCTGCCATTCCAAAACTTAAACCTTGGGCAGCTCCTGTTACTATTGCTTTTTTACCTGTTAAATCTAAAAAACTCATTTTAAAACCTCCTTAATAGTTTCAATTTTTATATAATATGATTTTTATTTTTTTGAATATGCTGGGTCTAATATTGCAAGATCATAGCTTCTGCTCTTTGGAGCGAAAGCTGAAAGAACCCATAAATATGTATTTTTTGTTCCAGGGCTTGCTACTGTTGGATGATATCCACATGGAGCCTGAACCATTGTTCCTGATTTTACAATGTGCGTTACAATATCTTCTACTTCTCCGCTTTTTAAGTAACTTACATGGAAACCAAATTTAGGAAGATCCATATCAAAATAACAATAAACTTCTTCTAAATCTTTTTCATGCTGATGAGGCGGCCAGCTTGTCCAAGCTCCCTCTCCTCCCCAAGTTATTCCGCAGATTAATCTTGAAGCTCTATCTTGCGGAGCTAAAGTAAACATAACTTCTCTTTGCCCTACTCCCTCTCCATGAATTTGATGAATGCCTCCTATTGGAAGAGTTATATCAAATTTTCTGAATGAAGGTTTTCCTAATCCTTCACATTTTGCTCCTGCTATATAGAATATACAATCTTCTACTGCTGTTATTTTTATAGTGTTGTTAGCAGGAATGTAAAAAGAATCAAATTTGTCCATTTTTTCATTTAAAATAGGGTGTTCACTTATTTCAGCTTTTCCTTTTATTAAAACTGGATGAAGTTCTAAATCTTTTGATTCAAGTATGTATGACTGTCCAGCTGTCATATTTAATCTAAATATTTGAGCTGCTACACAATCACTGTTAGAAGGAGTTATTACTTCATGAAAACCTAATTCATCTGAAGACTGTACACTCCATTTTTCCATTCTTTCTTTATTCTCTTTGCTACACATTTAAAAACCTCCTAAAATTTTATAAAAATTGAAAATTATTTTAATAAAAATGTACTAAACGCTGGTACTAGCACCACAAGGAAGAATACCACTACATATCCAACGAAGAATGGAAGCTGTCCTTTTGCAATATCTCCCATTTTTAATTTTGTTACACTTGCTGCAGAGAATATATTTACTGCCACTGGCGGAGTCATTGTTCCTATTACATTTGAAATAGAAACAATCATACCAAAGTGAACTGCATCTATTCCAAGAGCTTTTGCTATCGGCCATAAAACTGGAACCATTAATACACAAGTCGCTATTCCTTCAAGGAATACTCCAAATATTAGAAGAATTACTGCTACAACAAAACAGAATAGTGTAGGAGTTAAATTTAATCCTACTACAAAGTTTACAAGCTGAGCTGAAATTCCAACAAAGGCAAATAACCATGCAAATGCTGTTGATGTAGCAATGATAAATAAAATCATTGCTGAACCTTTGGCTGAATCAAGGAAGATTTCATACAGATCTTTTAATGAAACTTCTTTATAGATAAACATTCCTGTTATTAATGACCATACAACTGCAACCGCTGATGATTCTGTCGGAGTTAAAACACCTGAGTAAATTCCTCCAAGAATTATAATTGGAAGAAGAAGAGCTGGTATTGCTTTAACAAAAGTTGTTAAAAATTCATTAAGCGACATTTTCACTCTTGTCTGAGGCCATTTTTCTTTATAAGCATAGAATACAACAACTATCATTAGAACAGCCATTATCATTAATCCTATTGCCATTCCTGATTTAAACATATCGCCAACTGAAGCACCTGTAATTGTTGCATAAACAACCATTATGATACTTGGAGGAATGATTGGTCCTAATCCTCCAGAAACCACTAACAGCCCTGCAACTCTCTCTTTTGGATAACCAAGTTTAACCATATCAGGATAAAGCATTACACCAATAGCAACAACTGTTGCTGGTGCTGATCCTGATAAAGCAGCAAAGAAAGCACAAGCAAGAACCAGAGCTAATCCAAGTCCTCCTCTGAATCCTCCTACTATCGCATTGGCAAATTCTACAAGTCTTCTTGATATTCCACCTTTAGTCATTATGTTTCCAGCAAGAACGAAAAATGCAATAGCCATTATTGATGTAGAATCAAGTCCACCAAATATTCTTTGAGCAATAACATTTATTGAAAGATGAACATCAGGACTGAAAAGAATTGTTGCCATACCTGCTGCACCAAGAGACATTGCTATCGGCACACCTAATATTAAAAGAACTGCAAATGATCCAAATAAAATTAATCCTGTCATTATTCTTTTCCTCCTTCACTTTGTTCTTCATTGCTATCCATTTTTATTTTACCTGTTATCATCATTATTAAAGTTACTCCCTGAACAAGAGTAATTATTCCAAAGCTTAATACTAAAGCAAAATAAGGAATAGACATAGGAATCTGTAATCCTGGTGAAGTCTGTCCTGAAATTATCTGTCTTTGTACAAGTCCTATAGAATGATAGAAAAGAGCTGCTGAAACTAAAACTACAATTCCTTTAGAAATAATCATAACTATCTTTTTAGTTGTTCCTTTTAGCATATCTACTACTGCTGTAACTGATATTTGAGTTCCATCTCTAAGTCCCATTTCTGTTCCAAGAAGCACCATGTATACCATTGAATATTTTGCAGCTTCTTCGAAACCTGAAACTGGAATCTGAAAAATATTTCTATTTACAACTTGAGCAAAACATGAAACAACCATTATAATAAATGTTACTACCATTATCATGTCTTCAACTTTTTGAAATTTTTCTGATATTTTCACTTTCTACCCCCTAAATATCCTATTTTTTAGAGAAGACCTGTCTATTTATAGCCAGGTCTTCTTAATTTTTTTTATTTTACACTTTGAATTGCTTGTTGAACTGCTTCTTCCCATTCTTTGTCAAATGTGAATCCTTTTTCAATTGCTTTTGCTTTGTATACTGCTTGTAATGGAGCTATATCTATATCAAAGAATGTTACACCTTTAGCTTTTAATTCTTCAGTTGCTTGATTATTAGCATCTACTAAATATTGTCTTTGAGCTTCTACTCCTCTTTGAACTGCTTCTAAGAATGGTTTTTGTAAATCTTCAGGAATTTTTTTCCAAGCTGCGTCAGACATACAAAGAACAATATACACATAAGCATGTTGACTGTTAGTTATAAATTTAGTAACTTCATAATATCCTGATGCTAAACAGTTAGCAGTTGCATTTTCTGCTGCATCTATAGTTTTTTGTTGAAGAGCTGTAAATACATCATTATATGACATTGCTATCGGCATAGCACCAAATGCTTCAAAAGCTGCTTGGTGATATTTATTTTCCATAGTACGAATAGTTACACCTTTAAAATCTTCCATAGTTTTTATAGGTTTAGTTGAGAATGTATTTCTGTATCCAGATTCCATAAATCCAATTACATGTAATCCATGTTTTAAAGCTTCTCTTTTTACTAAATCTCCAACTGGTCCGTCTACTGCTGCATGTGCTTCATCAGAATTAGCCCAAAGATAAGGCTGATCTAAAATTCCCATTTCAGGAATGAAGTTTGTTAAAACTGAGTTAGCTGCTGTGGCTATATCAAGGTTATTTCCCATAGCTAATTCTACTGTGTCACGTTCTCCTCCAAGAGAACCTCCTGCATATACATCTATTTTTATTTTTCCATTAGTTGCTGCTTCTACTTCTTCTGCTATTTTGTTTGCTCCTTTAGCAAAGTTTGAAGATTCAGGGTCTACTAAAGATAACTTAAATGTTACTGGTCCTTCTGTTTTTGCTTGTTCTTTTCCCCCGCACCCTGTAAAAGCTACCATACTAGTTATTATTGCCGCTGATAATAAAATTTTCTTTAAATTCATACCTCTCCTCCTTATAATTTCAAAGATTATACTTTGTATCAATATAATCTTTTTATAATCGCTTTTTAAAGTTGTCCGATGTTTTATATAATGATCATACAACTTTAACTCGTTTATGTCAACAATTTTTTTATAATATGTTTTAAAAAAGTTTTTTAAGTTTATAAATAGCCTTAATTCAGTGTTTAAAGGACTGGAAAATATATTATCATTGACACAAATTCATCATACAATTAAAATAGAGGTATGACAAATTTTAAAAAGAGATGATTTTATGAAATCAAAAGATTGTTTTTATTGTACTAAAGCTGTTAAGATTGATAAACTTATGATAAAGATATGTTCTATTGACTGTGCTGATATCTATTTTTTCAAAGATCAAAAACATCTTGGAAGATGTGTAGTTACTTTAGATGAACACTATACTGAAATGTTTCAAATACCGGAAGAAAAGTTAAATAGATTTATGAAAATTGTTTCAAAAGTAAGTAGTATTATAAGCGAGTTATTCAAAGCTGACAAAATAAATTATGCTGTTTACGGAGATCTGGTTCCTCACTTTCATGTACATTTAGTTCCAAAGAAAAAAGATGAACTTCAATGGGGAAAACCGTTTACAGATGATATTAATAAAAAATTTCTATCTGATATTGATTATGAAAAATACATAACTTTAATTTATGAAAGACTAAAAAATATAGGCAGCTGATACAGCTGCCTATACATCTTTTTTATATTTCTCAGAAAAATTCTTCTCAATTCCTCTTCTATTTGTATTTAAATGAACTATCATTGCGCATTTGGCTCCCAAGCTATCTCCAGAAGCTATTGCTTCTGCTACTGCTCTATGTTCCATATATGTATTTTGTCTAAAAACATCTTCTGTTAAATTTATTGTTAATGAAACAGATGAGTTTATTATAGGGATGAGATTTTCCATCACTCTGTTTCCACTGCACTGAGCTATTCTTTTATGAAACAATATATCTGCCTCTCTGTAGTCTTCTCCTCTTTCTATAAGTTCTTCAACTATTTTACATTGTGCCAGCATTGTTTTTATTTGCTTAGCCGTTCCTTTTACCGCTGCCATAGCTGCTATTTCAGGCTCAAGCATAAGACGAATGTCAAGTAAATCCAGAGCAACATCTTTATCCTCTTTAATATCTGCTATAAAAGTTAAACCTAAAGGATCTTCAGGAATTCCATTTTTATTAGATACAAAAGTCCCTGAACCTTGACGTACTTCTAAAATATTTCTTGAAACTAAACTTTTAATAGCCTCTCTTACTGTTCCACGGCTGACATCTAATAATTTTGCTAAGTCGTACTCATTTTTAAGTTTATCTCCAGGCTGCATATGATTGTCCTTAATTATTTTTATAATTTTCTTTTCAACTGTCCTTGTTAACAATTTACCAGATTTTTTTACTTCTTCCACTGGTACACCTCTTTTTTAATTAATTTTAAGTCTTATTGTAGCACATATTTAAGTTTATGTTAATTTTTTTTATTTGTATTTCTAATCAGTACTTAAAATTTCACCTTAGGAGCCTCTTTTGCTCCCTCATCAGCAACAAATAATTTTTCCTCTGTAAAACGGAATATTCCTGCAAAAATATTTCCCGGAATCATTTTTATAGCCTGATTATATGCTGTAACAGTATCGTTATAAAACTGACGTGCATATCCTATTTTATCCTCTATATCTTTCAGCTGTTTCTGTAAATCAAGAAAATTTACATTTGCTTTTAAATCAGGATAACTTTCTGAAACTGCCATAAGTCTTCCTAAAAGTCCGCTTACTTCTCCATTTATTTTCATTTTTTCATCAATATCAGATGTTTTTATATAACGGTTTCTTGCTGAAATAACAGCGTCAAGTGTTTCTTTTTCATGAGCTGCATATCCTTTTACAGTTTCAACCAGATTTGGAATTAAATCTATTCTCTTTTGTAATTGAACATCTATCTGACTCCATGAATTTTTTACTCTTTCATGAAGTGTAACAAATTTATTTTGATAAACAATAGTGACTGCTATTATAAAAACAATTACACCACCTAATATCATTATACTTATCACATTCCTCATCTCCTTATTTTTTATTTTATACTCTTAAAAGGCACCTCCGCCTCCACGGCCTCCGCCGCCGCCGGAAGAACCTCCGCTGAATCCTCCGCCTCTTCCGCTTGAAGAAGATCTGTTAGATTTTGCCACTTCTCTCATAGAACGGTTTACAACATCTACTGTTGATCTTTCAATAGAACGGAAAGCTGTGCTGTACATGTAAGCATTCATCAAAGAATGTCTGTTATATCTTCCAACAAGTTCATCATTCTCTGACATTCCTCTTATTTTTTTATATCCTTTAGCTACTTTTTCCGCTACTCCCAAAGCTATTGCATATACAAAATAATGCTCCCAAAGATGAATCGACGCAAGTTTCGCTTCTTCAAGATTACTGTAATCTACAAGAAACTTTTTAAAAGCATTCCATCTTGCATAAGCCTCTTCTGCTGCAAGAGAAAGTCTTTTTCTTGTAACAGTAAAAATTATTAAAGGCATAGCCAGAAAAGTAAAAATTATAAATCTGCCGTCATTAAAATATCCCAGAAGAGCAGGTCCTGATATAAATGAAAGAAAACCTGTTGCTATCCCTAAGAATACCGGAAACTTTTTCTTTTTATCATTTTCTATTCCCAAAACTTTTAATTCTCTGCTTACCTGTTTATACCAAGTCTGATATTTAGAATAGAACCTCTTTGCATCTTTTTTGGTTGAGATATATCTCTCCACATCTTCCATAACAACTTCTGTTCCATCTCCAAGTTCATCTATATACCACTTCAATACAAATTTTTCATAATCTTTAAGCTCAGAAATATCCATATCTGTCTTTCTAAGAACAGTCTGCATAACTGCTTTTCCTCTTGAATTTGTTGTTTCTTCCTCTGACATTTCCAAGAAATCTCTTCTTACCAAATCCATAACTGTTGCCAGAAGATGCTCTGGTTTTATTGTGTTTCTGAATACCGCAGCTCCCGCTGCTGCAGGAGTATAATTATCAGGAAGTTCTCTGAAATATTCTCCATAAGGAGCTTTTACTTTATATTTTTTTCCATTTTTTACATATACAAAACCTGCTACAAAAATTATCCATCCTGCTAAAGCAGCAAATACAAATCCTTTGGCTGCCATTATTCTTGCTGCTCTGTCTCTTTCAGCATTAGCCTCATCAGCAAGATTTTTTTCCATAGCCATAATATCATCAAAAGCTTTATAGTTCTTTATATACTTTTTATTTATTCCTGATACCATCTCTTTTGGAAAAAGAATATTCGTTTCTACAAACTCTCCAGGATAATAATTTTTTAAAGTATATTTTATCTCTCTTCCGTTTAATATCTCTATATTCCCTGTAAGAGGTCCATGCCCGAAAGCATAAATATTTTCCTTGTCTGTTTCTTTTGGAAGCTGTACTGTCACTTCTACATTCCTGATACTGTTCTGCCAGTTTCTTCCAACCATCTTTCTGTTAAACTGAGCCGTATCTTTGTAAACCGAAACTCCCTGAGGAAGTGTGTATCTGAAAGCAAAATATTTCTCTGTATTTCTCAAAGGATAATAAAGTTTTACTTTGTACAACTCATCATCTTCTGTTACTGTATAGTTTCCTGTTTCTGTTCCACGCTGTTTTACAGCAGGGTAAAATTCTCCGTTTTTCTCATAAAAAACCTGAAGATTTTCAAGTTCTCCATATCCTTTGCTGTCAATATTATACAAAATTCCATTAATACTGGAAGCATCATAAAGGACTATTTCCGTTATGTTCACACTACCGTTTTTCTGTATTTCTGCCAAAATTTTTAAGTCATCAATCTTATATGACGGTGCAGAAAATACACTGAAAAATACTGAAACAAACAGTATAATTAAAGCTGCTGTTCTGTTTATAGCAATCTTTTTTTTCATTAATATTACCTCCATATATTACAGGCTTCATATTTATGATACCACACCAAAGAATAATCTACAACGAAAAAAACTGATAATTCCTATGATGCTAAAACTACAGAAATCATCAGTTTTATAAGCTGTACCAAGAAATTTTTTTGACAATTTTTTAATAAAACCTTGATATTTTAAAAAAAATAAGTAAAATATAAGTTGTATATTTATATTATCAAAATATTTTATAAGGAAAATTATTTTATAAAATTTTGACATAAAACTGACAACAAATTTATTTATAGTTATAAGTACAAATACTATATGAGGAGAGCATGAGTATGACATTAAAAATCAATAAAAAGAAAATTATAATCCTGATTGTTATTATTGGAACTGTTTTTCTTCTTTTTGCCAGAGCAGCCGGAAAAAAAGATAATATTATATATCTTACAGAGGATGTAAGAAAGGGAAGTATTGAGCAGACTGTTATAGCAACAGGAACTGTAAGAAGCAATAACCGTGTTGAAGTCGGGGCACAGGTAAGTGGAAAAATTATAAATATCAATGTTGTTCTTGGACAGGAAGTTAGAAAGGGAGATCTTATTGCAAATATTGATTCCAAAACTCAGGAAGATAATCTTGAAAAAGCCAAATCACAGCTTTCATCTTATGAAACACAGCTTGAAAGCAGAAAAATAGACTTAGAAGTAAGCCTTTCCAAATTTAAAAGAGCAGAAAATCTTTTTAAAGTAAAATCTATTTCACAGGATGATTATGAAACTGCAAAGCAGGAATATTATTCTGCCCAAAGCAGCGTAAAAGAAACTGAGGAGCTTATAAAACAGGCTGAAATAGATGTGAAAACCGCTGAGACAAATCTTTCATACACTACAATTACATCTCCTATCGATGGAGTAATTATCTCTGTTCCCGTATCTGAAGGACAAACAGTAAACAGTGCCCAGACAGCACCTACTATTGTTCAGGTTGCCGATCTAAAAAAAATGCTTATTAAACCTGAAATTTCTGAAGGAGATATTACAAAACTGAAAGAGGGACAGAATGTTGAGTTTACTATTTTATCTGCACCTGAAAAAATATACAAAGCAAAAATAAATTCAATTGATCCTGCTACAACAACTCTTACTGATAATGAATATGAAGAGTCTGCAAGCAGCACTGATGCTGTTTACTACTATGCAAATGTTATAGTCGATAATGATGACGGACTTTTAAGAATAGGAATGACTGCTACAAGCACTATTAAAGTAGCAGAAGCCCATGATGTTCTTGTTATTCCCACTCTTGCTCTTCATAAAAAGGGAGACAGATATTATGTAAATGTATTGGACAGCAAAAATACAAGCACTGAAAAAATTATAGAGGTTGGAATCAGTGATAACTTTAATACTGAAGTTATAAAAGGACTTCAGGAAGGAGAAAAAGTTATCATCAATAATATAAAAAACGGTGAAGTAAACAGTTCTTCAAGACCTCCAAGATTTTAAGGAGGAAAAAATGAATAAAATTATAGAAATTAACAATATTAATAAATACTTCGGTGAAGGAGAAAATAGAGTACACATCCTTAAAAATATCTCTCTTGAAATAAAAAAGGGAGAATTTGTTGCAATTATAGGACAATCCGGTTCAGGAAAATCAACTCTTATGAATATTATAGGATGTCTTGACAGAGCCACAGACGGTTCATATAAAACAAGCGGAAAAGAGATAAGTAATTTTACAAAAGATGAGCTTTCAAAACTGAGACAGCAGAAATTTGGTTTTATTTTTCAGAGATATAATCTTATTTCTACTCTTACTGCTCAGGAAAACACAGCTCTCCCCGCTATATACGCAGGAATCAGCGAAGAAGACAGAAACAAAAGGGCCCTTGAACTTCTTAATAAACTTGGATTGAACGACAGAACAAAAAATAAACCTAACCAGCTTTCAGGAGGACAGCAGCAGAGAGTTTCAATAGCAAGAGCCCTTATGAATGGAGGAGAAATCATCCTCGCAGATGAACCTACAGGAGCTTTGGACTCAAAAAGCGGAAATATGGTAATGGAAATTCTTACAAATCTTCACAAAGAGGGCCATACTATTATTCTTGTCACTCATGACAAGTATATAGCTGAATATGCTGACAGAATTATTGAAATAAAAGATGGAGAAATTTTTAATGATACTGTCAAAAATATTCATATATCTTCAGGTTCTCAAATAAAATCCAAAGAGGTGCATAAAGCTGGAAAATTTAAATTTTATAAAGCTCAGATAACAGAATCATTAAAAATGTCTATAAATGCAATTATAACTCATAAGCTTCGTTCACTGCTTACTATGCTTGGAATTATAATCGGAATAGCATCTATTATATGTGTTGTAGCTCTGGGAAATGGTTCTCAGCAGAAAATACTCGAAAATATAAGTTCTCTTGGAACGAATACCCTTGATATTTATAATGGTAAAGGAAGAGGAGACAGAAATGCCGACAAACAGAAAAATCTTACAATAAATGATGTAGATTTTCTAAAAAAACAGTTTTATATTGAAAGTGCCACTCCAAATATAAGCAGCAGCGGTACTCTTATCTATAAAAGCAACTCTCTTACAGCAAGCCTGAGAGGTGTGGGAGAGGAATATTTTGATGTAAAAGGACTGACTATTGATTCAGGAAGAGGACTTTCAAAAGATGACATTGAAACTAACAACCAGGTTGTGCTTATAGATGAAAATACAAAAGAACAGCTTTTCAATGAAGAAAATCCCATAGGACAAATTATTATATACAATAGAAGACCTCTAAAAATTATTGGAACTGTTGTTACAAAAAATAATATGTCTATGAACAGCAGCGACCTTGTTCTTTATTCTCCATATACAACAGCCATGTATAAAATAACAGGTGATGCTCATATAAATTCCATTACTTTAAGAATAAAAAATGATACTGATATGCAATTGGCTGAAAAAAATGTTACAAATATTCTTACAGTCAGACACGGAGAAAAAGATTTCTTTATTATGAATACTGACACACTGAAGAAAACTATTGAAAGCACAACAAATACAATGAAACTGCTTATCTCATGTATTGCATGTATATCTCTTGTTGTAGGAGGTATCGGAGTTATGAATATTATGCTGGTATCAGTTACAGAAAGAACAAAAGAGATTGGAATAAGAATGGCGATAGGTGCAAGACAGATAAATATTCTTCAACAGTTTTTAATCGAAGCTGTTTTAATATGTCTTATTGGAGGAGTTCTCGGAGTGTTTATCTCTGTATCCCTGGGACTTTTATTTAATACTCTTACAAGTAATTTTTCAATGATATTTTCAACTTTTTCTATTACCGCAGCAGTTCTGTGTTCTACGATAATAGGAATTATATTCGGCTATATACCTGCAAGAAACGCTTCTGAGCTTGATCCAATAAATGCTCTTTCAAGAGAATAATTCATATATTTAGTGAGGGAAAATATGAAATCAAAAACAATATTTTTAATTTTAACAACTATTTTAATAACCGGATGCAGCAGTCTTGAAAAAGACTATAATAAAATTTCAAATGAAACAACAGTGTATAAAACTGTTTCACAAAACTATCTGATTGAAAATCAGTGGTGGTTTGAATATAATGATAAAACACTTAATGCTCTGATTGAGAGAGGTCTTGCCAACAATAAAGACCTTATTAAATCTGCAATAAATATTAACCAGGCTTTGTATCAAGCTAATCTGATTGGAGCTGATCTGCTTCCTCAGTTCAGCAGCAGTTTCGATTCTTCTGCTTCAAAAAATATTAAAACAGGAGGAACTTCCACTGTAAATCACAGCGGTAATTTTAATATCAGCTATGAAATTGACCTTTGGCAGAGAATGACTGATGCTAAAACTGCAAAAGAATGGGAGTATAAAGCAACTGTTGAAGATTATGAAACTGCAAAACTTACTCTTATAAATAATATTATAAATACATATTTTGCTGTTATGTATCTTGACAATTATATTGACATAAGTAAAAAAGTTGTAAACTCTTATATAAAAATAGATGAAATTGTTTCAAGCAAATTAAAATACGGTACTGCTGATATTCTTGAAAAAAATGAAGCTGAAAGAGAAGTTATAAAAAGCAGAAATGATTTGATTAATTATGAAAAACAGAAAAAAGAACAGGAAATTCTTTTAAGAAATCTTTTAAATTTAAAACCTGATGAGAAACTTGAAATCAGCTCAAAAAATATTCTTGATGTTAAAAATATCGGTGTTGATATGAACATTCCTGTAAGTGTTATAGGAAACCGTCCTGATATAAAAGCCTACGAATACAGACTGAAAAGTTCTTTTAAAGATGCAGAAGCCGATGAAAAACAGTTATACCCAAACATTACTTTAAGCTCCAGTATAAGTTCACAGGATGAAAAAATAAAAGATACTTTTAATACTCCTCTTGGATTTGGTTCTATCAGCATAAATCTGCCGTTTCTTAACTGGAATGAAATAAAATGGAATGTTAAAATAAGCAGAGCCCAATACGAAGAAGCAAAAGAAAATTTTGAACAAGGAATAACAACAGCTTTAAATGAGATTGACTATAACTATTTTCTTTACACAAAAGAAAAAGACAACTTTGATAATTTGACAAAAGTTTATGAGTATGACAAAATCATAGCCCAAAATTATGAAAACAAATATAATTATGGAAAAGTTGAACTGAAAGACTGGATTACCTCTCTGAACAATGAAGCTTACTCAAAACTTTCTCTTATAAATTCAAAATATCAGCTTATCCAAACTGAAAATAAAATCTACCAAAGTATGGGCGGAAAATTATATAAAAAATAAAATCTCTTATTTTTTATATAATTTAAAAACCTATGCTTTCCTAATTAAGTAAAAACAGGACTGAAATTATATAATCTCAATCCTGTTTATATTTTTTATTATAACAATTTTTCTGCTATATTTATCTTTACAAGTGCTTCGTGTAAAGATTTTTGTGTCATAAGAATAGTTTTATCCTCACTCAGTTTTTTCAGTTTTTCTTCAGCAAGAGCAGCCTCTTTTCTGGCAGCCTCAATATCAATATCTGTTGAAAGCATTGCCTCGTCTGCCAAAATTATAACCTTATTATTATTTATTTCTAAAAATCCTTCAGAAACATAGTAAGAAATCTCTTTTCCTTTTTCCTCTCTTACCATCATCTCACCTATTGCAAGAGCTGCAACGAAAGGTGAGTGGTTAGGAAGTATTCCCATATCTCCTTCTGTTGTTCTTACAAGAACAAACTCAACATCTTTAGAATAAATTTTTCCTGCTGGTCCAACTATTTCAAGTCTAAAGTTCGCCATAATTATTCAGCTCCCTTCATTAACTCTCTTCCTTTAGCAATAGCCTCTTCTATTGTTCCAACGTATAAGAAAGCCTGTTCAGGAAGATCATCATGTTTACCTTCAAGAATTTCTTTAAATCCTCTTACAGTTTCTTTTATAGGAACATATTTTCCTGCCATTCCTGTAAACTGTTCAGCAACAGAGAACGGCTGAGAGAAGAACTTCTCGATTTTTCTTGCTCTTGATACAGTCATCTTATCTTCATCTGATAATTCGTCCATACCTAAGATAGCAATAATATCTTGTAACTCTTTATATCTTTGTAATACAGCTTGAACTTCTCTGGCAACTGCATAGTGCTCGTTTCCAACTATATCTGCATCAAGAGCTTTTGATGTAGAATCTAATGGGTCAACTGCAGGATAAATTCCAAGAGATGCTATTCTTCTTGAAAGAACTGTTGTAGCATCTAAGTGTGAGAATGTTGTAGCTGGTGCAGGGTCAGTTAAGTCGTCAGCCGGTACATATACAGCCTGAACTGATGTAATTGATCCTGTTTTTGTAGAAGTAATTCTTTCTTGTAAAACTCCCATTTCTGTTGCAAGGTTTGGCTGATATCCAACTGCTGATGGTGTTCTTCCAAGAAGTGCAGATACTTCTGATCCTGCTTGTGTAAATCTGAATATGTTATCGATAAACAGAAGAACGTCTTGTCCCTCTTTATCTCTAAAGTTTTCAGCTATTGTAAGACCTGTAAGTCCTACTCTAAGTCTTGCTCCAGGCGGCTCATTCATTTGCCCGTAAACAAGTGATGTTTTTGATAAAACTCCTGATTCAGTCATTTCATCATAAAGGTCTCTACCTTCTCTTGTTCTTTCTCCAACTCCGGCAAAAACTGAAAGTCCTCCGTGTCCTTTTGCAATGTTGTTGATAAGTTCCATAATAAGAACTGTTTTTCCAACTCCTGCTCCTCCGAACAGTCCAATTTTTCCACCTTTGATATATGGTGCAAGAAGGTCAATTACTTTTATTCCAGTTTCAAAGATTTCTACTTCAGTTCCCTGAGATTCAAAATCCGGTGCATTTCTGTGAATAGGTAATCTTTCTTCTGTTTCAACAGGTCCAGCATTATCAACCGGCTGTCCCAATACGTTTAGGATTCTTCCTAAAACAGCTTTTCCAACAGGAACCATTATAGGTGCTCCTGTGTCTATAACTTCCATTCCTCTTTGTAGACCGTTAGTATCGTCCATGGCAACTGTTCTTACCACGTTGTTTCCCATATGCTGAGCAACTTCAAGTACTAACTCTCTGTCCCCTACTTTTACTTTAAGGGCATTGTATATTTTAGGCAATTCGTTTCTAAAAACGACGTCTACTACGGGACCTATTATCTGTGTAAGAGTTCCTTTATTCTCCAATTCATTGCCTCCCTCTTATTATTTTAATGCAGCTGCTCCTCCGACAATCTCAGTGATTTCCTGAGTGATTGCAGCCTGTCTTTCTCTGTTGTATTGAAGATTTAATTCTTTCATCATCTCTTCAGCGTTTTCAGTGGCATTCTTCATCGAATTTTTTCTAGATGAGTGCTCACTAGCTGTGTTGTCTAGTATTGCCTGATATAGCTCTATGTTCAAGTACTTTGGAAGTAAGCTTGACAGAATTGTTTCTGCATCAGGTTCAAATATATATGGTGTGTTAGTGTCTGTTTCTACTCTTTCAATAGGGATAAGTTTTTTTACTGTAAGATCGCATCTTAAAGCTGATACAAACTTATTGTAAATTACATAAACCTCATCAAATATGTCTGCATAGTAATATTCTACTATATTTTCACTTATCTCTTTTGCTTTTTCAAACATTGTTTCAGGAATAAGCTGTACATATTCTGCTTTAAGGTCGTAATTTCTTTTTACGCAGTAATCTCTTCCTTTTTTACCTATTGCTATTACAGAGACTTCTTTTCCAACATGCTCATTTTCAAACTCTTTTAACTTTTTAAGAGTGTTACTGTTAAAACTTCCGCAAAGACCTCTGTCTGATGTCATCACAATAACCCCTATTTTTTTAACTTCATCTTTACCGTCAAAAAGAGGATGTTTTTCAGCCTTTACTCCTGCTGCAATATTTCTTAATATTTCATGTATGCTTTCAGAGTAAGGTCTTGATTTTGCAACTATTCCTGCAAATTTTTTAAACTTTGTTGTGGAAATGATTTCCATAGCCTTTGTAATCTGATGAGTAGACTGGACGCTTTTTATTCTAGTTTTTATTTCTCCAGAACCAGCCATGTTCTCACCTCTTTTTAATTAAAATTCTTTTTGAATGCGTTTATTGCCTCTGTAATTTTAGCCTCAAGCTCTTTATCAAGTGCTTTTTTCTCTCTTATTTCATCTAAAATTGTAGTTGTATTTTCAAGTTCTTTTAATAACTCGCTTTCAAATCTGTGCACATCATCAACAGGAATACTGTCTAAGAATCCATTTGTTACAGTGAAGAAAGAAATAACCTGTTTCTCTACTGCATATGGTTTATTTTGAGCCTGTTTTAAAACAGCCATTATTCTGTGTCCTCTTTCAAGCTGAGCTTTAGTAGCTTTATCAAGATCTGAACCAAATTGGGCAAATGTTAAAAGCTCTGTATATTGAGCAAGTTCAAGTTTAACTTTTGCAGCAACCTGCTTCATAGCTTTTATTTGTGCAGAACCTCCAACCCTTGATACAGATATTCCTGCGTCAATTGCAGGTCTGAATCCTGAATTGAATAATTGAGAGTCAAGGAAAATCTGACCGTCTGTAATTGAAATTACGTTTGTAGGAATATATGCTGATACGTCCCCAGCCTGAGTTTCAATTATTGGAAGTGCTGTTATAGAACCTCCTCCTAATTCGTCAGATAATTTTGCTGCTCTTTCAAGAAGTCTTGAGTGAAGATAGAAGACGTCTCCAGGATAAGCTTCTCTTCCAGGCGGTCTTTTTAATAATAGTGACATTTCTCTGTAAGCCACAGCGTGTTTAGAAAGGTCATCATATATTATTAAAACATGTTCACCTTTGTCCATAAAATATTCTCCCATAGCTACACCTGCGTAAGGAGCCATATATTGTAATGGCGCTGCTTCAGACGCAGTAGCTGCTACGATTGTAGTATATTCCATAGCACCGTGATCTTCTAATTTTTTATAGATTTGAGCAACAGTAGATCTTTTCTGCCCGATTGCAACATAGATACATTTTACTCCTGTACCTTTTTGATTGATGATAGCGTCAATAGCTATGGCAGTTTTTCCTGTCTGTCTGTCACCTATTATAAGTTCTCTTTGTCCTCTTCCAATAGGTACCATTCCGTCTATTGATTTGATTCCTGTTTGTAAAGGTTCAAATACTGGTTTTCTGGAAATTATTCCAGAGGCTTTTCTTTCCATATCCATGTATTTAACTGCTTCAATGTCACCTTTTCCATCTATTGGCTGACCTAAAGCATTTACTACTCTTCCTAAGAAGTTTTCTCCAGCAGGAACAGAAACTATTCTTCCTGTTGCTTTTACTTCACTTCCCTCTTTTATTTGAGAAAAATCTCCAAGAATAACGGCTCCTACATTGTTTTCTTCAAGGTTAAGAACCATTCCCATTATTCCATCAGTAAATTCTAGAAGTTCTCCTGCTTTAGCGTTGCTAAGACCATATATTCTAGCTATACCGTCTCCTACTTCCAATACAGAACCTGAAGTTTTTACATCGAGGCTTTTTTTATAATTTTCTATTTCAGTTCTAATTATGTTACTTACCTCTTCTGGTCTGATATTCAACGATTACACCTCCGATTTATGTGTATTTCCTATAGCGATTTAACCAGAGAATCAAGCTGAGTTCTTACTGTACCGTCTATTATTCTGTCACCGATTTTAAGAATTCCTCCGCCGATTATGCTGGCATCTACTTTTTCTACTAGGTTTATCTTTTTCTTTGTTTTCATTTCAAGTTTTTGTATAAGTCTCTCTCTCTGCTCTTTTGAAAGTTTTACAGCGAAAGTAGCCTCAACATCAAGTATCTGATTTTTAGCATAATAAATTTTCAGATACTCAGCAACTATCTCTCTGATATTTGCTATTCTGTTTTTATCTAAAAGATAAAATATTATATGCTTTACCTCTTCATTTTCTTTGTGATAAATTTTTTCAAGAGCCTCTTTTTTCTCCTCATTTGTAATTAACGGATGATCAATAAAGTTCTTAAAATCTTTATCTGTTTTATAAGATTCCATTAGGCTGTTTAGTGCTTCGTAAACATTTTTTACACTGTTATTAGATTCTGCTATTTCGAAAATTGCTTCTGCATATCTTCTTCCTACTTGGTTATCTGTCATCTGCTTCCCCTACCTTGTCGATAAAGTCATCTATTAACAGATTTCCGGCTTTAGAATCTAATTTTTCAGTAATAATTTTTTCTGCAAGCTGAACTGCAAGAGTCTGCATCTCTTCTCTTATGACATCTCTTGCTCTTGCTTTCATCTTACTTACTTCTACTTCAGCACTTTTTAAAATCTTATCTCTTTGAATTGTAGCCTCTTTTAAAATTTCTTCTTTTCTTTCGTCAGCTTTCTTTTCTGATAAAGCAACTATTTTGTGTGCTTCCATTCTAGCTTTCTTTAAGATTTCTTCTGCTTGTTGCTTTGATTCTTTAGCAGTTTCTTTATCTTTTTTTGCTTCTTCCAAATCTCCTGCTATTTTAGCCTGTCTTTCCTTTATGATTCTTTTTAAAGGATGTTTTAAATATTTGTTGAAGATAACTATTAAAATAAAGAAGTTTATAATCTGCCAAAGCATATTTATATCAATTGATATTGCAGGCATATTTTGTGGTGCCAAGATTATTACCTCCTTCCTAGATTAATTAATTTTTTTCTGATTAATTTATCTAGTTTCTAGTTTGCTAACATTGATATAAATGGGTTTGCATATAATAGAATCATAGCTATAACCAGAGAGTAAATACCTGTAGATTCTGCTACGGCTTGTCCTAATATCATTGTAGAAATAATGTCGCTTTTTGCTTCAGGCTGTCTTGCTACAGCTTCTACTGCTTTACCTGCTGCGTAACCTTCTCCTATCCCTGGTCCAAGTCCAGCTATCATTGCACATCCTGCACCAACTGCTGACGCTGCTAAAACTATTGATTTTGCTAATAACATATCCATTTGAATACCTCCTGAATTTTCTAAAATTTTCTGTTTTGAAACTACTCTTCCATTACGGAATCTCCCAATGCTCCTTGAATATGCACCATAGCAAGCATTGTAAATACGAAACTTTGTACCACTGCTGCAAATAAGTCGAAATATAAATGCAGAGGTGCTGGTACTACCCACGGAGCTGCTTTATATAAAAGCCCCATGATTACTGAACCGGCAAACATGTTACCAAAAAGTCTCATTGACATGTTTACTGGTTTTGCTAGTTCTCCCACTATGTTTAACGGCAACATAACAGGTACCGGGTCTAAAAATCCCTTGGCATAACCAAGCACTCCATTTCTCTTCATGTTTGTTCCTATAAATGTCACTGCTACTAATAACGCAAGTCCCACTGTAGTATTTAAATCCATAGTCGGTGCACGAAAAGCAGGTGATATTGTTACTGTCCCATCAGGTCCAAATACAGGCCATGGGATTGGGAAGAAAAACGCAAGCAGGTTTGATGAAAGAATAAAAATAAATATTGTCGCAAGAAAAGAAAAATATTTTTTCTTCCAGCTTCCTATCATTTGTTCTACCAAACCATCAAGAAATTCATATAATGATTCCAGCGCTGTCTGAAGTCCAGATGTTGGTATAAGCTCCAATTTTCTTGTCCCTAACTTAAACAGTAAAAATAAAACAAACATACAGAACCAAGTTCCTATTACGGTGATTGTAACAGGAAGTCCAAAACTGCCATTTCCCATATCCATTGCTATAGGCAGCCTATGCAATGATTCTGGCAGAGGAACAAAAAATACTATTCTTGGTCCATCCACTAGAGGTGGAGTAAAAAAACTTATGTTCATATAAACCCTCCTCTCTTATTTCTTTAAGTACTTCTTTTTAAAACTTTGAATATTTTTATATAAAACCATTATCAATATATTAAATTTAACATTCAATAATCCAATGGCGGTACTTAACAACATTCCTATTCCGAAAAAATAAGCTGCAGCTCCCATTGCAGCTCCGTAAATCACATATCTTTTTATATAACTTAACATTCCTGCTTTGTAGGAACCTCCGCCTTTTGCCACTGTTGCTTTCACATCAAGGCAGAGCATATAAAATGTAAGTATGGAAAGCAGAGATCCTCCAAACATTCCAATACAGATTATTTTTTCTCTTAATATAAGTCCATATATAATTATTAATCCGGAAGTAATAAAACTTCTTCTTATTACATTTTTTATATCTTCCATATTGAGCCTTTCTTTGTATTTATCAATAACTTTTCAGAACAATTTTAATCCTTAAATCAGGTTTAAAGTCAAGATTTATTTTTTCATAATCTGCTGATATACACTGTAAAACCCGCTGAGTACTCCCAGAAGAAGAAATATTATAAAAAGAACCGGGCTTTCATATATATACTTTGCTATTATATATCTGTATAAAGCAAGAGATACTAAAATATTTCCCATTATGATAAATCCCAAAGTTCCTAAAAGGGACAGGTACTTAAAAAAGTCTTTATCAAATTTTAACATTTTTTCTTCCTTTCTAAAAGCTTTTTTTATTACGAATTAAATATTGTTCTAAAAAATGACCCTAAGGTCATATTTTTTCGAAATAAAAATTTTTACATTTATTTTAGTACAAAATATTTAATTTTTACAGGCTTTGCAGAATATAAAAATATCTTTTTCCTGCAATTTCATCATTTATATCTATTTTTTTTACCAAAAGCTGCGCACTTACAGCACAAGAACATATCTCTTCCTGTGTAAAAATTCTTTTTTCATAATACTCATTGTACCTGTCATAAGTCTTATTTTTATTTTTTATGAAATATGATGCTTCTATCTGATCAAGGTTCAGTTCTTCATCATAGAAATCTTCCCAGATAACAGCAAAATCTTTTCTGATATCTGCATAAACTCCATTTGCAAACATCTTATTCATAAACTCTCTGTCCACAACATCAAAAACATAAATTCCATTTGGATTAAGAGAATTTTTTACACTTATAAACAGATCTAACAAATCCTGAGTTCCTGAAAGATGATTTACTGTATCAAAAAAAGAAAATATAATGTCATATTTTTCTCCAGTATCAAACTCTCTCATGTCACCTAAAAATAAAGGAATATCCTTTCCCTTTAATTTTATCTTGGCTCTTTTAAGCATCTCTTCTGACAAATCCAGCCCTGAACACTGATATTTATCACTCATTCTCACAAGTGTACTTCCTGTTCCGCAGCCCAGATCCAAAACTTTTTTTCCAAGAGGGTTATATTCAGAAATATAATTTTCTATAATTTTCACCCACTCACTATAGTCGCAGATTTCCATGAATTTGTCATAAACTTTAGAAAAATTTTTATACATTATATTTTCTCCCTATTTTTTATGCTGTTTTTATATTATTTTATTATGCTAATTCTTTTCTTACTACTTCAGCTATTTCTTCTGCAATAGATTTTACAGCATCAGCATCTTTTCCTTCTACCATTACCCTTACTATAGGCTCTGTTCCGGAAGTTCTTACCAATACTCTTCCTTCATCTCCCATTTCTTCTTCTTTTTTATTTATGAAAGAAACCACCTGTTCATTTTTATTCCATAAATTTTTCTTAACATTGTCAACCCTTACATTGATTAAAACCTGAGGCCATTCAGGTATCATTCCTACAAGTTCATCAAGAGTTTTTCCGCTGTCTCTTATAACTTCAACAAGTTTTAATGAAGATTGGATACCGTCTCCTGTTGTTCCATAATCAAGAAGAATAATGTGTCCTGACTGTTCTCCACCTATATTAAGCCCTTGACTCTTCATTTTTTCAAGAACATATCTGTCACCAACATTTGCTCTTACAAGAACTATTCCATTGTCATTAAGGAATGATTCAAGTCCCATGTTGCTCATTACTGTTGTAACAACTCTGTTGTTTACAAGAGTATTTTTCTTTTTCATATCAACTGCAAGAGTTGCTATTATTTTATCTCCGTCTACTATTTTTCCGTTTCTGTCAACAGCTATAAGTCTGTCTGCGTCTCCGTCATAAGCAAGCCCTAAATCTGCTTCATATCCCATAACTACTTTTGAAAGTATTTCAGGGTGTGTAGAACCGCATCTTACGTTTATATTTGTTCCGTTTGGAGCGTCATTTATTACAACGATTTCTGCTCCTAAAGAAAGAAATACATCTTTAGCTGCTCTGTATGCAGATCCGTTTGCAGCATCTAAGATTATTTTCATTCCAGAAAAATCACCTTTCACTATTGATTTTAGGTGATCTCTGTATAAAATATAGTCATCTTCTGCATATTTGAATTTACCAACTGCATCTCCAGGAAGAGGATCTGCTGTAAGCTCTGCATAGCTGTCTATTAATCTTTCAAGTTCTAATTCTACTTCATCAGGAAGTTTGCATCCGTCTTTTGCAAATATTTTTATTCCATTATCTTTTGCAGGGTTGTGTGATGCTGAAATCATAATTCCTGCTTCTGCCCCTTTTGCCTGAGTAATAAAAGCTACTCCCGGAGTTGGTATAACCCCAACGAAATCAATGTTTATTCCCATAGCATTAAGACCTGCTGTTAAAGCTGATCTAAGCATATATCCTGATATTCTTGTATCAGAACCCATAATAACTTTTATTTTCTTTTTGTCTGGATTGGCTTTTCTTAAATAATATCCAAGGGCATAACCAAGTTTCATAGCAAGTTCTGCTGTAAGTTCTCTGTTTGCCTCTCCTCTTACTCCATCTGTTCCAAAGTATTTTCTCATTTAAAACAACTCCTTCTAAGTGATAATTTTTCCCCAATAAATCCTGTCACTGCTCCTGCAAGGCATCCAAGAAAAAGAAAACCTGTTACAAAAAGCATCACATATTTTGAGTTTATATTCATATTTCTAAAAAGCAGAAAATAGACTACTACAAGCTGCGTAAAATTATGTATCAATGCTGAAAAAATACTTATAGATATAAGGCTCAGTCTATTTCTGAAATTATATAACAAAATCATTATGCAGACACTTACAACTCCTGATACAAGACTTATAATAAATCCGGGACTGAATAAAGTTCCTATCATTATTCCCTGAATTACTATTCTGCATATTACAACTTCCGCTGCCATTTTTTTATCAAACTTTTCCAACGCTATTAAAGTTCCTATATTTGAAAGCCCTATTTTAAGCCACGGAAAAGGTTTTGGTATAACTGCCTCTGCAAGAGAAAGATAAAGAGAAAGAAGAATTAAAAATATCAGATATTTCTCTCTTCTTATATCATTATCTTTTAATTTTTTTATCTCTTCCATAATTATACCTTAAGATCTGAATTCATTCCTAAAAGTTCTGCATATTTGTCAAGAATAGGTTTGATTTCTATATTTACAAATTCTTCTGTCTGCTCTTCTGCAAATCCGATAAAGTTTTTCGGAGCTAATATCTCTTTCAATTTTTCTTTATCTATATTAAAGCTTGGATCATTAACTATTCTTTCAATCAAGTCATTCTCAAGCCCGTGAACTTTTACCATTTTTCCTGCTTCCATAGAATGAACTCTTATTTTTTCATGAAGTTCCTGTCTGTCTCCTCCGTTTTTAACACCTTCCATTATTATATATTCTGTTGCCATAAATGGAAGCTCTGCCATTATGTGTTTCTCTATCATTTTTGGATATACTACAAGTCCGTCCAAAATATTTTTCCAGATTACAAGTATTGCATCTACTGCAAGAAAAGCCTGAGGCAGAGATAATCTTTTGTTTGCAGAATCATCAAGAGTTCTCTCAAACCATTGAGTTGATGCTGTCATTGCTGTACTCTGCTGAAGTGCTATTACAAATTTTGCAAGAGAAGATATTCTTTCACTTCTCATAGGGTTTCTTTTATATGCCATAGCAGACGAACCAATTTGATTTTTTTCAAAAGGCTCTTCCAGCTCTTTCAAATGCTGTAAAAGTCTTAAATCATTTGTAAATTTATGAGCTGACTGAGCTATATTAGAAAGAAGATTCATTATTTCTGAATCTATTTTTCTGTCGTAAGTCTGCCCTGCAACCATAAATCTTTTTTCAAACCCTGCTTTTGCTGTTACCATTTCATCAAGAGTTTTTACTTTTTCAAAATTTCCGTCAAAAAGTTCTTCAAAACTTGCCTGTGTTCCTGTTGTTCCTTTTACACCTCTGAATCTTAAAGTTTTATCTCTGAATTCCAGTTCTTCAAAATCAAGAAGCAGACTCTGCAGCCATAAAGTTGCTCTTTTTCCTACTGTTGTAAGCTGAGCTGCCTGAAAATGTGTAAATCCCAGTGTAGGCATACCTTTGTATTCCATTGCAAATTTTGACAGTTCATTCATTACATTTACCATTTCTTTTCTAAGAACAGCAAGAGCTTCTTTTATCTGAATAAGGTCTGTGTTATCTCCTACATAAGCACTTGTTGCTCCAAGATGAATAATAGGCATTGCAGATTTTGCCTGCATTCCAAAAGTATAAACATGTGACATTACATCATGTCTTACCTCTTTTTCCCTTTTTTTCGCCATTTCAAAATCAATATCATAGATATGCTCTTTCATCTCAGCTATCTGCTCATCAGTTATATTAAGCCCTAATTCTTTTTCACTTTCAGCAAGAGCTGTCCAAAGTTTTCTCCATGTAGAAAATTTATTCTGCGGTGAGAATATCTCAAGCATCTCTTTTGAACTGTATCTCTCCACCAGTGGATTTGAATAAATATTGTTTTCCATTAACACTCCTTTATAAATAAAAAAATTAATATACCATTATTATTGCTGCTTCTCCTGTATCACGATAATAATTCTTTCTTTTCCCAGCCTCTTTAAAGCCGTTTTTCTTATAGAACTCTATTGCAGTGATATTATTTTCACGGACTTCAAGGAATATTCCCATTCTTGATTTTTTCATTTCATTTATAAGAATAGTTCCTATTCCCTTTTGTCTGTATTCAGGATTTACTCCTATTTTCATTATTTCAAGAGAATCACTGTTATTAAAAACAATTACATAACCTGCTGTTATATTATTTTCTATCTTCACAGAAATTATTTTATACATATCAGGCATTGTGTTTATATCCTCTATCTGCTTTAATGTATATGCAGAATTTTTAAAAATTTCCGATTCAAGTTTGTATATGTCTTCTGAACTGTTATTTTCACAAATTGTATAACGCATTTTCACTCCAAAAATTTATTATTTTAATAATGATATTCTGTTTAAAGGCCAGAATCTTACAAAAGCTTTTCCTCTTATTCTGCTGTCTTTTACAAATCCCCAGAATCTTGAATCATAACTTCCGTTAGTGTTATCTCCAAGCATAAAATAGCAGTCTTCATCAAGAACAACTTCAACAGTTTCTCCTGCCATAATCTGCTTTAAAATATTTTCGTCGTGCATATAATCCAGAATCATTCCTGTTCTTTCACCGTTTACATAAAATCTTAAATCAGGAAGAAGTTTTTCAACTGCTGCTCCGTTTTCCGCAATAAGTTTCTGTACTTTTTCAACATCATAATTGGCAGAATTATAAGCTGCATTATAATCCATTCCCGGTTCAATAACTATTTTATCTCCTTTTTTAGGCACAGTCCAAGTATTCAGCTCAAGCTGTCCAAGAGCACTGTAATCTCTTGTTGTTATCTCTTCGTTGTTAACAAACAGATGATTTTTTCTGATTTCTATTTTTTCTCCAGGAAGTCCCATAACTCTTTTTGTATAAAGTACTTTATCTTCAACAGGTTCTTTAAATACAACAATATCTTCTCTCTGAGGAGCTTTAAATTTATACACTACCATATTGCCGAAAAGTCTGTCTTTTGGTACTATTGTGGGTATCATTGACCCAGTAGGCACAACAAAATTACCCATATAAAATCTTTGAATTATAAGCACCAATACAACAGCTGTAATTACTGCCTCACATCCGTTTACAACTTTATGAACTGCTTTTTTGGCTCCCTCTTTTTTTATTCCAAAAATTCCTATTATCTTATCTGAAAAACTGTTTCTGTATTTTGCTATTTTTTCTACAATATATTTTTCTCTCACGAAAATATATATAAAAAATACTGAAAGTATAAGATAAAAAATACTGTTTAATACTATATGTTCTCTGTTCATTTTTATATTCCTCTCTGTTTAATTTTATTTTCACATGAGTATTTTATCACAAAAAATGAAAAAAAGCTAAAGGTATATACCCTTAGCTTTTTGGAACTATTTTCTAAGTTCTTTGATTCTAGCTTGTTTACCAGATAATCCTCTTAGGTAGTAAAGTTTGCTTCTTCTTACTTTTCCTACTTTAAGCACTTCAATTCTGTCAACCATTGGAGAGTTCATAGGGATGATTCTTTCAACACCTATTCCGTCAACAACTTTTCTAACTGTGAATGCTTTTGCGATTCCAGAACCACTTACTCTGATTACTGTTCCTTGGAAAAGTTGAACTCTTTCTTTGTTTCCTTCAACTACTTTGTAGTAAACTGCAACTGTATCCCCAGCTTTGAATTGAGGTATGTCAGTTCTTAGGTAGTCTTTTTCAATTAATGCGATTAATCTTTCTTTCATTGTTTCCTCCTGTTAGATATTCATTTAATATTCCTTTTAAATTAAAGAGGAATATCTATTTATATAAGCCTAGTTATTTTAACATATCTTTTCTTTATTGTCAAAGGATAATTAATTTTTTTGCTCTTATTTTTCAACGTTTAAAAAGTCAACCGCATATTGTGCATATAAAGCTGTACTCACTTCAAATCCGTCTTCGTCCATATTAAATTTTGCATGGTGATGAGGATATACACATTCTTTCTTTTCATTTCTTACTCCCACAAAAGCAAGAACACTTGGAACTCTTGTTGAGTATGCAGAAAAATCTTCTGCTGTTGTTAATTTTTCTAAAGAATATAAAGAATCTTCCCCATAAAGCTTAGCTGCTGTTTCACGGGCAAGTTTTGCACATTCAGCATCATTAATTACCGGTGCAGGATAAAATTTATAATCCATTTCATACTCTGCTCTATATATATCTGTAGTCCCTTTTAAAATTCTTTCTATCATCTTAGGAATTTCTTTTCTTAATTCTGTATTAAAACATCTTGCTGTTCCCTCTATTACAGCATATCCCGGAATAACATTTGCTGTTGTTCCTGTATGGATTTTTCCGACTGTGATTACAAGAGATTCATTTGGATTTGTCTCTCTGCTTACTATTGATTGAAGATTCATTACAAAAGCTGATGCTGTAACAACAGGGTCAACACACTGCTGAGGAAGAGAACCATGTCCTCCCTTTCCTATTATTTTTATCTGGAAATTATCAGCTGATGCCATTCTTGGTCCGGGTTCAGCAGATATTTTTCCAACAGGAATACCTGACCAAAGATGAATTGCAAAAGCTCCGTCTATCCCTTCAAGAACTCCCTCTTCTATCATCTTATCTGCTCCCTGCCCAATCTCCTCTGCTGGCTGGAATATACATCTTACTGTTCCTTTTATCATATCTCTGCATTCATTTAATATTTTTACAGCACCTAAAAGCTGAGCCACATGACCGTCATGTCCGCATGCATGCATTACTCCCTCAACTTTTGATTTATAAGCTACTGTTGTACATTCTGTTACAGGAAGAGCATCCATATCTGCCCTAAGCAGAACACATTTTCCCTCTTGGTTTCCTTTTATATCAACAACAACACCTGTTTTTGCCATTTCTTTATAAGGAAGTCCCATTGATTTAAGCTCTCTTTTTATTATTTCTGATGCTCCATATTCTTCCCAGCTAAGCCCTGGATTCATATGAAGTTCATTTCTTAAATTAATTACATATTCTTTATATTTCCCGGCAAGTTCTTTTATCATTTTACCTCCAAATTTTTATCTGTTTTTTAAATAGTTTACTGCATAAGCTGCATACATAGATGCTGCTATTGGAAGTGAATCCTCACTGACAGAAAACTTTGGATGATGATGAGGATAATAATCAGCTGTTCCTGTTCCTACAAAACAAAGAACTCCCTCTCTCTGCTCACTGAAATATGAAAAATCTTCACTTCCTGTAATTTTAGGAAATTTTGTAAGTGCATTTTCTCCAAAAGTTTTTATTACTGCCTCTTCTGCTATTTTTGAACATGCCTCATCATTTATTGTTACAGGCACTAAATATTCATACTCTGTTTCTGCCTCTGCTCTGTATGCAGCAGCAGTATTTTTAGCTATTCTGTCTATCATTTCATGGAATTTCCCTCTTACTTCAGGATTAAAAGCTCTTGTTGTTCCGTCCATAAAAGCATCAGGAGCTATAACATTAAATCTGCTTCCTGATTTAATCTGTCCCACACTGACAACTGCTGTTTCAAGAGGAGATACCTCTCTGCTTACTATTGACTGTAAGTTTAATACTATTGCTGATGCTGCAACAACTGCATCTACTCCCTGATGTGGAAGAGAGCCGTGCCCTCCTTTTCCTGTAACATTTATTCTGAAAAGGTCTGTTGATGCCATTCTTGGTCCTGCTTCAACTGAAATTTTTCCAAGTTCAACATCTGCCCAGATGTGTATTCCAAATACTCCGTCTACACCTTCCAAAGCTCCCTCTTCTATCATTTTTCTTGCACCTGTAGCTGTTTCTTCTGCAGGCTGAAAGAAAAGTTTTACAGTCCCGTTTATTTCATTTTTTATTTCATTTAAAATTTTTGCTGCTCCAAGAAGTGATGCCATATGCCCGTCATGTCCGCACGCATGCATAAGTCCCTCTTTTTTAGATGCAAAAGAAAAACCTGTACATTCTTTTACCTGCAGTGCATCCATATCTGCTCTAAGAGCAACTGTTTTTCCGGGCTTATCCCCTTTTATTGTTCCTATAACTCCTGTTCCTGCTATTGAAACATAAGGTATTCCCATTTTATCCAGTTCTTCTTTTATTTTTTCAGATGTATTATATTCCTCTTTGCTTGGCTCAGGATTTTCATGAAAATATCTTCTAAGCTCAACCATATAGTCTTTATATTTTTCTCCAAGTAATTTTATATCCATTTTTTCCCTCTCTCCTATGCCTTATAATAAGTTTACAAAAATTCCTGCAATAATTACAGAAACTATTGTTACTGTTGTAAATCCTCCTATAAGCATCTTAGGAAGCATTTCTCCCATTAAATATTTACGCTCTTCCTCATCTTCTGTTAAAGCTGTTACAGCCTCGTGAGTAAGAATATAGTTAGGCGGGAATCCGTAAAGAGCTGTAAGTGCAACAGAAAACGCCATCTCTTTTGTATATCCCAAAGCTTTTCCTATTCCAATAGAAACTATTGCCATTCCTATAACTCCAAAAACTATAATTCCAAGAAGAGGGATTATCAAATCCGCAAGCATTGCAGGAGTAGCTTTTGAAAGACTTGCAAAAATAAATGCCATAAGGGCTGTCATGAAAAATCCAAAACTGTTTGCAAGAGTAAGAGGCTGTCTTTCAATAAATCCTGTTTCAGCTGCTATAACTCCCAGAACAAGCATAACAACATATTTTGAAGCTGCTCCTCCTGTAAAAGCATCAACATAATGTGCTATTACCATTAATACTCCAAGTTTTGTATAAAGCATGTATGTTGTCTGATATTTTTTATCCATTGGAGGAAATATTCTGAATCTGCTTACTTCCTCTTTTGTTTCATCCTGAGTTATTCCTAATTCCTCTTTTGATGATGTTCTGTATTTATTAAGAAGTCTTTGTCCCTCTTTTTTCAGCATAATTGATGTAAGAGGATATCCTGCAAATCCCTGCATTACATAAACAATGATTGCAAGAACAGCAAATGCCTCAAGCCCTTTTGCTTTTGCTGCCTCTGACATGATAATTGCTGCTACAAGTCCTCCTGTTAAAGGCGGTGTAGTTATTACTGCTATATCCCAGCCGAAAACAAGATTTCCTACTGTTAAAGTTCCAAGACATATTCCTACAATTCCTCCAAGAGCCACCACTATTGTTTTCCATTGGCTTACCATCTCTTTAAAACTAAGCATAGTTCCCATATGCCCAACAAGAGTAAGCATAGAAAGTGTTACAACAGGTGCTGTAAATCCTGCAAGGTCAACTATATTTTCCGGGAAAAAAGTCCAGAATCCTAATAAAAATATTACTGCTGATACGAAAACTGATGGAATAAAAGCCTTAGTTTTCATTGAAACAATTTCTCCGATTGTTAAAACTATCAAAACTACCAAAAACGCTACTGTCAAGTTCATATTCATCCCCCCTGTGTATAATTTTTAAGTACAAAGTATTTAAAAAATTGTTATACTAGATGATACTCCAATAAGCTTTAATAGTCAAAATTTTTTTAATTTTTCTCTCATATTTATTTTTAAATATATTCTAAAAGTATAGTTATCAATGGAAGTGTCACAAGAGAAAATACTGTTGACACAAATATTATCTTTGAGGCAAACCCGGGATCAACATTATATTTTTGTGCAAGCATTGCTGTTGCACTTGCTGCAGGCATTCCTGTAAGCACAATACAGACATTTCCTGCAAGAGTATCCATAGGGATAATATATCTTACTATGACAAGAACTATCATAGGCAGAACTACAAGTCTGCATAATGCAAAAATTATTGCAATTTTATCAAATATCTCTTTGGGATTTACTTCACTTAAAATTCCGCCGATTACAAACATACTTAATGCTGTGTTGCACTGTCCGATAGCTGCTATTGTTTTGTTTATAGGTTTGGGAGGTTCAATCCCAACATATCCAAGAAGCATAAGAATTACTCCAATATATATAGAAACAATACACGGATGTGTTAAAACTTTCTTTGCAATATTCTTTTCATTTTTTCCCGCAAAAAGAGAAATTCCTGTTGACCACATAAAAATTCTCTGAGGAATAAGAAATATTGAAGCATATAAAAGCCCTGTTGAACCGTAAATACTTTCAACTATAGGCATTCCCATATATGAGCCGTTAGGAACCATAGTCCCATATTTACAGCATATTTTTTTGTTTATCTCTAATCTGTTCCACAAAAACAGATTTATGAAACCATACATTATCTGTATTCCCACACAGACAATTAAAACCATAACAGCGGAAATCATTAGTTCGTAAGTAAGTTTAAGCTGAAATGATTTTATTATTGCACAGGGAAGAACTACTGTAAGAACTATATCTGTTACCTGTTTTCGGGTTTCTTTATTAAAATATCCTTTTTTAGCAAGCCAGTATCCTACTACAAGGAGTAAAAATATTTGTATCTGTAATGACGCCATTTCCATTTTATCTACCTCTGTTTAAAATTTGATATAACCATTTAAATTATAATCATTTTACGTTTTTTATGCAAACTATATTTTTTTCAAATTAAATTGGTGAAAAAAACACGAATGTGGTAAAATTATAAAAAAGGTTTTTGGAGGAAATCATGAGAATTTTATTTATCGGAAACAGTCACACATACTTTAATGATCTGCCATATATTTTCAAAAAAATCTGTGAAGAAAACAGTATAGAAACAGAAGTTACTATGCTGGCAAGAGCATATAAAGGACTTGATTATCATTGCGAAGAACATCAGACAAGATTTAATATTCTTTTTGGAAATTATGACTATATTATTCTCCAGCACAGCCAGTCTGGATTTGACAGGGACATTCTTTTTGAATCTGTTGCAAAATTAAAAAAATATATTGATGAAACAAAGGCTGTTCCTGTTTTATATATGACATGGACTTTAAAAAGTGAAAGAGAAAAACAGGAATATATGACTTCAGGATATATTGATGCAGGTAAAAAATTTAATATAAAAGTTGCTCCTGCAGGGGAAGTATGGTGGAAGTTTTTGGATAAGTTCCCTGATAAAAATCTGTATTTTACGGATGATAAGCATCCTTCTGAACTTGGATCTGCACTTGCAGCATATACTATTTTCAATGCTGTTTTCGGGAAAACTGCTCACACAGAAAATGCTGATTATCAGAAAATGAATGATATTATAAATACAACAAAATAAAAGAGAGGCTCTTGCCTCTCTTTACATTTTATTAATTATACTATTTTGTGCTTGCCCATAATCCATGAAGGTTGCAGTATTCTCTTGCTTTTACTGATTCACCTTTTGGAACTTCAAAGAAAGCCTCTGGAGCATCTCCTGCTTTTAAATATTTTCTGTAAAGTTTATCTCCGTCTACTAAAATTTCTATCATAGTAATGTAATGGTTTTCTAACATTGGATGAGCTGTTTCTTTTCCAACTTTTACTAAATATCCATTTTCTTTTTCTTCAATGAAAGGAACATGTTTTTCTCTTGCAGCATCTTCTGTACGCTCTTCTAGTTTTTCAATTTTTGCTCCTGCAGCAGCACAATCACACTGTTTAGCATCTTTGTAAATAACTTCTGCCACCATTCCGCATTCTGATTTAAAAACATCAAATTTTTCCATCTTATTCCTCCTTATTGTTATCCCTCACTTGTATTCTGAGAGTTAATTTCTTATTGTTTGTTTTCACAGCAATGTTTACATACGCCTTTAAAATATATATGTTTTTCTTTTATATCAAACCCTTCTAAATCACTTAAATCAAGCTTTTCACTATCTATCTTAATATCATAAATATTTCCGCATTTTTCACATTTAAAATGCCCGTGCAGGTCAAGATATGCATCGTATCTTGTTTCATTCTCTTCAATAACCAATATATTTACAATATTTTTTTCTAAAAACAGATTAAGTGTGTTATACACTGTTGTTTTGGAAAGTGTCGGTATATCTTTATTCAAAGCTTTGTAAATAGTATCAACTGTAGGGTGTATTCTGTTTTCCAAAAGAAATTCATATATTTTCAATCTCTGGTAAGATGGCTTTATTCCATGTTCTTTAAGATAATCTCCTATGTTCTCAATATGATGCGACATCTTCTTTTCCCCCTTCCGTGATTCTATCAATTTTGTAATGATTATAATTTATTATATAATAAAATACAAAAAAAGTAAAGTATTACTTTTTTATAATAATTATTATAAATTCTTTTTCATTATATATCTGTCCACTCCAGGTTCGTATTCATCAATTTTCAAAGTATCTATATAGTAATCAAGATTTTTATACAAAGTTATTGCTTTTTCATTTTTAGGGTCAACTGTAAGAGAAACAACTTTTATTCCAAATTGTTTAAAATAATTTTCACCATGAACAAGAAGATTAGTTCCTATGCCTTTCTCACGATACTCTTCCATAACAGAAAAGCCATAAAGAAACACTTCTGGTCTGTCAAAAGCCACCATAAACTCTGCTGCACCTATTACTTTTCCTTTTTCAAGCACTGCAAAAACTCTTCCAAAATTTACAATAGGTTTTAATATCCACAGATTTACACCGCCGAATCTTCCAAAAGTGGATTTTTCCATTTCTACTATTCCATTCATTATTTCTTCATCTTCTATTGAAACTTGTACTATCTTCATAACTTCTCCTAATATTCAACTTTTGTAAGATAAAGCCCTCCGGGCTCTGCAACTTCAATTTTTCTTCCTTTGTGAGGCTCATTCAAAAGAAGTTCAAGATAATCAGCTGACTTTCTGCCAAAGTATACATCAAGAGCTGTTCCTACTATTATTCTTACCTGAGTTTTTAAAAAAGCACTTCCCTCTATATATATTCCTATCTCTTTTTCATTTTTGTAATATACATCTATTTTATAAATTTCTCTTACTGTCGTTCTGTTGTTTTCATCTTTTATTCTGAAATTATTAAAATCATGCTCTCCAACCAGAACACTTAAAATATTTTTTAATTTTTCAGGGTCAACAGGTTTTGAGATATATGTTTTGTATCTTCTTGAAAACACATCTTTTTTCCATGTAATTATATATTCATATGCTCTCATTTTAGGCATATAACGTGCATTAAAATCTTTGTCTGTTTCACATGCATCATATATATTAATATCTGACGGAAGAAGTTTATTCATAGCTCTTTTCAGATTTTCAACAGGAATAGTAACTGATGAATCTATACAGAAATTCGATACCTGCAGTCTTGCATGAACTCCTCTGTCAGTACGTCCTGCTGTTGTAAGAGTTATATCTGTTTTTAAAATTATATTCAAAACTTTTTCAATCTCTCCCTGTACAGTTCTTTTATCCGGCTGTCTTTGAAATCCATAAAAATCACTGCCGTCATATGAATATGAAATTTTTATATTTCTCATGTGTTACTCCTGTAATTATTTATTTTCCAATATGTATAGAATATAGCTAAAAAGGAAAAATGTCAAATTAATAAAAAATAAAATGAGATTAACCTGAATTGGAAAATCTCATTTTTTATTATTGTCTATAAGCTTAAGTTTTTAATCCATTCTTCTATATTTTCTTTAAGAGTATCTCCTCCAGCTTTATATATTTCAAGTTCTTTTAAAAACTCTGACTCAGGACACATATTTTTCATATCTTTCACTACATGTCCTGCTCCTCCGCCGCCGTGAGTATAAAACGGAACTATTATTTTTCCTTTTAAATTATTTTCCTTTAAAAAAGTTTTTACAGGAAGTGCCATTGTACTCCACCAGTTTGGAGTTCCCACAAAAATTACATCATAATCTGCCATATTAGGAATTTCTGTTTTTAATTTTGGAGTAAAATTTTTTATCATTTCCATTTTAGCCTGAGCCACAGTTGCAATATATGATTTTGGATATTCTTTTTCGGGCTCTAATTTTAAAAGCTGTCCTTTTGTTATCTCTGCAATATTTTCTGCTATTTTTTCTGTGTTTCCAGAATGAGTGTAATAAGCAATTAATATTTTTTCATAATTTTATCACCTCTAACGAATAAAATTAGTAGCTATTCTTGGCTCTTTTTCAGGAAGTTCTACTCCTGCTTTAAGCCCTGCCTCTTTACATTTTAATAAAAATGCCATATTTCTTCCTAAAACACGCATTGTATAAAGACCCTCTTCATCTTGTAAAACCTCTTCAGGTTTTGTTCCGTGAACCATATTCCAATAACGAGATGAAACAACAGGCATCTCCTGAATTGTAAAATATTTATTCATCTGGTCAAAAGCTGCTGTTGTTCCTGCTCTTCTTGCAGAAATAACGCAGGCTGCAGGTTTCATATAGAACGCTTTATTGTTGTTTCCGCAAGATTCTGAATAAAATAATCTGTCCATAAATGATGTCATAGCTCCGCTGGCTGCAGCATAATGAACAGGAGTTCCAAATATAAATCCATCTGCATTTTCAGCAAGTTTTCTAAATTCATTAACACTGTCATCAAATACACATTTTCCAAGCTCTGCACATTTTTTGCATGCAATGCACCCAGATAATGGTTTATTTCCTATCCAGAATATTTCTGTTTCTATTCCCTCTTTATTGAGAGTTTTTGCTGCCTCTGCTAATGCTGTATAAGTACATCCCTCTTTATGAGGACTTCCATTTACTAATAATACTTTCATCTCTATTCCTCCCTATAACTTTAAACTTATTCCTGACGAAGTTTTTCTTCTTCATAAGCTATAATACGTTCTTCATAACCATCTATTTTCTTCCCAAGCATTTCATAAATTTTCTGCAGCTCTGTTATCTGAGCTCCCAATGCTTCATACTGCTCTTGTAACAGTTTCTTTCTTGCAGGGATAGTTTCTATTCCCATTTGAAATAATTTTACATATTCAATAAGTTTCTCTACTGATATTCCGGCTCCACGCATACATTTTGCAAAATTTACCCAGTTGCAGTCTATCTCTGTATAATTTCTGTTTCCGTTTTTGTCTCTTGTTACTGACGGTATTAATCCTACACGTTCATAATATCTTAAAGTGTCTGCTGAAATTTCATATTTTTTAGCAACTTCTGCAATCGTCATCTTAATCACCTTCTTTGACTTTTATAATATATTATATCCCTTAGAGTATACTCCAAAGCAAGAACTTTTTATAAAAAATTTCTTACATCTTTAAATAAATTTTATTTTTATTAAACTACAGAAATTTTCAAATTTTTATTTTAAAAAATTGTCTTGTTTTATATCATTTAGAATTAATTCAGTTGACATTTTATAAAAAAAGTATTATTCTCATGGTATGAAAATTATTTTATGTATTTCAAACAGATAATTTATCTGTATTATTTTTTTACTATTTTTAAAAAATAGGAGTAACATGTAAAAATGTGTATAGAAGCTTATAATTAATTATACAGGCAAAAATCCAAATTTTTGTCTGTTTTTTTATTATTTTTTATAAATTAATTATAAAAAACAATCTTTTTTCCCGATAAAAAACTGTATAAAAGCTTATAGTTGATTATACAATTTTTACTACGGGAGGGATTTTATATGAAAAAAAAGTTTATGCTAATTTCAATTATTTTGGCACTTGCAAGTAATACAGCTTATGCAGGTATATTTGATTTTTTAAGTCAAAAAGAAGATGTTACCTATCATAGTGGAGTTGCTGAAAAAGTAAACAACAACTTCAATAAAGTGGAAACTGAATTAAATAAAAAAGCTGATGCTGCAAATGTTTACTCTAAAAATGATGTTGACAATCTGGTAAATACTAAAGCTGATGCCGCAAATGTTTACTCTAAAAGTGATGTTGACAGTCTGGTAAACACTAAAGCTGATACTTCTTATGTTGATACTGCTGTTAAAGGTGCTGAAGAAAATGCTAATAAATATACTGATAGTAAAATCGAAGGTGTTAAACAATACACTGATGATAAATTTGTAGATAAAACTACTCAAACTGGAATTGATGCAACGCAAAATAAAAACATCGACAACATAAATAAAGTTAATGATGAGCAAAATAAAAATATCGATGATATAAATAAAGTCAACGATGAGCAAAATAAAAATATTGAAACTAACAAACAAAACATTGCAAAAGAAACTGAAGATAGAGTTGCTGAAGATGCTAGAATCGAAAGAGAATACAGAGCTGCTGACGCTGCTATCAATAATAGAATTGATAATGTCGAAAAGAGAATTGACAATTTAGACGACAAATTAAGTAAAGGTCTTTCTCTAATGGCTGCAATGAGTGCTGTTGATTTCCAAGAAGTAAGAGAAGGCGAAATGGCAATCGGAGCTGGATTTGGACATTATGGAAATGCCCAATCTGTTGCTGTTGGTGTGGCTTATTCTCCAGTTGAAAATCTTCACGTTAATGCTAAATACTCTGTAACTGCCGGAGATATCGATTCATTTGCTATCGGTGTAGGTGCATCTTATAAATTCAGAGTCAAATAATTAAACTTTTATTCTGTGCTGAATAAAGTCTCAAAAAATGGAGTTGTAAATACAGCTCCATTTTTATTATTAAGATTCTATAACATAGTTTCAGTTCTGTGTTTATCTCCCCATTCATAAAAACCATTTAATGCAGGAATCAGCTCTTTTCCAAGAACAGACAGTTCATATGTTACAGACGGCGGAACAGAATCATCAGCTTTACGAATTATAATTTTATCTTTTTCCAGTTCACGCAGGTTTCTTGTAAGAACGGTATTTGTAATATCGCTGAGATGTCTTTTCAATTCATTGTAATGAAGAATTTCATAGTGAGCCAAATGCCATAAAATTGGAATTTTCCATTTTGCTCCAATGATGCACATTGCATATACTATGGGACATTTTTCTTTGTATGGATTTTCAAAATCAGATATTTTCTTTTTCATAATTTAACCTCTTTTCCAGGGAACAAAATTGTGCGTTCTTGAACATTTATTTTTTTTATTTTATAATGTCACAATAACAGAAAAAAGTCAATTACAAACAATTATGGAGGTAAAAATGAAATTTAAAGAATTAGCAGAAAAACGTTATTCATGCAGAAAATTTTTAAACAAGGAAGTGGAAGCAGAAAAAATAGAAACTTTACTTGATGTAATTCATACAGCTCCAAGTGCAGAAAATCATCAGCCAATAAAAGTTTGGGTAATTAAAAGTAAAGAAAGACTTGCAGATATAAAAAAAATTACTAATTATCACTATAATGCTCCCCTTACAATTGCTGTTGGTTTTGTTCCGGGAGAAGCATGGATAAGAGAATGTGACAATAAAGATATGGGAGTAGTAGATGCAAGTATCGCTGCAATGTCTGTATGGTTTGAAGCTGAAGATCTTGGTCTTGGATGTGTATGGGTATCAGCTTTTGATGTTGACAAGCAAAAAGAATATTTTCCTGAAATGGCTGAATGTGAAATGGTAGCTTTTATGCAGATTGGTTATCCTGACCCAACAGGAAAACCTGCAAAATGGCATTATGATAAAAAAGAACGTTCAGATATGTTTTTTGAAATGTAGAAAAAGTTAAATAAAATCGGAACTCTTAAATTTTAAAAGTTCCGATTTTTTAACTTATCTTACAGGAATATAATCTATTTTTGATTCTTCCTCTGTTGTTTCTAATTTGAATATTACAGGACGAAGCCCGTCATTACAGCTGCATATTGCCACTCCAGGTTTTCTAATCCAATCTCCATAATAAAAAATATCATTTCCTGCACCATGAGCCAGAGCAAAAACATATTGATATATAGCTTTCCATGCTTCATCACAAAATCCTTGCGGTTTTGCATAATCTGCATAAAAAATCTGTCCTGCTTTAAGCATAGGACATGGTCCAATTCCTGCTGCTCCGTATTCTTCTGATAATTCTTTGTCAAATGTTGTCTTTAAAACTGTTATTTTTACTTTTTTCATATTTTCCTCCCTATAATCTTTATTGTTAAAATATATTTTACATGTTATATTATATTAAAAATAAAAAGAGGTGAAAGCAATGCTCATTCCACGTTATTATTTTTCTGGTGATTACAAACAATTTTATGAATATCTTATTACACAGCCGCATAAAAAAAAGATTTTTCACAAAAATGATTATTTATGGAATTCAGGCGAAAATATAAATCATGTTTACTATATTCTTTCAGGTGTTGTCCAAACACTTGTCCAGCATGAAGAGGGCTATCAAAAAATTTTACATTTTCATGGAAAAGATACTATATTTCCCGGCTGCCAAAACTCTGCTTTTAAAATAGAAAAATCTATTATAACAAAAGCTCTTTCTGAAGTTTCTGTTCTTGAATTTACAAGAGAAGAATTTTATCGTATGTTTCAGGAAAACAGAGAGCTTAATGCACAGGTTTTTGAAACTTATGCTATGTATATAAATCTTTTTATTTATGAAACTGCTCATCAGGAATATAATAATTCTTTTATTAAACTATGCAATCTTCTTTATTTATTTTCTATAAATTCACCTCAGAAAAATAGAATTGAATTAACTCAAGAAAATATTTCTGATATTTTAACTTTAAACAGAGTTAATACTGCCAAAAACCTTGCACGTCTTCGTAATGAAAAAATTATTATCTCTCATAGAAAATGGATTGAAATAGCAGATATTAACGCTTTGCAGAATTACTGTTCTTATGAAACTATTGATGAGTAACTTTATTAAAATATAACAGATTTTTTTATTTTTTTCTGTTGAAAAAACTACATAACTAAATTTATTTAAAACAAAAATCGGAACTCTTAAATTTTAAAAGTTCCGATTTTATTATAATTTTATTTTAACTATTCTCCAGTTGGAGCCTCTTTTGCTTTTTCTGAATAAACTATCCAATCGGGAGTATCATTTATCATTCCTGCGAAATTTATTTCTGTATCTTTTGATATTTTAGCTTTAAATTTCTTAGTTATTTCTTTGTTTTGTCCGCCGTCTTTAAATTTAATAGTGATAGTATGATTTGAACCTTTTACATACGCAACACCTTTTTTATTAGCTCTTACACTTTTCGGCTTATCTGCATTTTCACCATCTACAATATATGATACTCTTGCAGGAACTTTTTCTCCGGCATTTCCGTTAACAAGCATAATTTTATGCTGTTTTCCTGTAACAAAAAGAACTGCACAAATTGCTATTGTTACTGCCAATACAACTATCCAGCTTATTATTCTTTTCATTATTTATCACCTTCTATCTGAGCAACTCTTTCTGCCATCAATCTGCGTCTCTGCTCCTCTTTTTCTTTCTCTCTTCTCCATTGGTGAAGAACAAGAGTAAGAGCAATTACTCCATAAGACACGAATACTCTAAAATATTCACCGATTTGTGCAGAACCCATAAGCTCTTTACCTGCCATAGGAGAAACTATAAACAGCATATGGAAAAGGAAGATACCACTTATTGCATTAACTATTGTTGCTTTTGAAGCACTTGCTCCACCAACAAGAAGAGCTGCAATTGAGAACATTCCTATCTGCTCATGGCTGTTATATGTGTTCATTGTTCCAATATTTTGAAGATATATAATTTGACCGAAACCAGCAAGAACAGTAGAAATAACTATTGCAATTATTCTTGTTTTTTCTACATCTATACCGGCTGTTTTAGACACTTCTATATCCTGTCCGATAGCTTTCATATCCTGTCCAAGTTTTGTTTTTCTGAACCAGATTGTAAACCATGCAAGAGCTGCAACTATTAAAAATACAAAAACAGGAATTTCTATTTCTCCTATTTTTATTGCAAATATAGAATCAAGTACTTTTCTTACATCTTTAAGGTCAATGGCATTTCTTACTCCATATCCTCTCGAAAGAAGAAGTTTGTTGCTTGTTATAGGAATTACTTTTCCCATTCCATAAAGAACTACAAGCTGATAAACACCGTTTATAAAAAATCCAAGAATCATAGATGTTATCATCTCTCTTCCTTTTGCTCTGTTTAATATCATTCCACTCATTATTCCAAGAAGAACAGAGATTGGAACAGATATTATAGCTGCAAGAAGAACTCCCTGTATTCCAACTATCTGCCAGTCTGTGATAAACACAAGAGCAATCTGCCCTGCCATAGCTCCAAGAACTATACCAAAGTTAAGTCCCATTCCTGCAATAATAGGAATAAGAAGTGATAAAACAAGGAAAAGGTTTCTTGTAAGTCTAAGTATCATTTCCTGAATTGTATAAGTTACGCTAAGCCCTGATAAAGGGAAACAAAATGCAATTATTATTAATATTAATATAGGAACTATATTGTTTATTAATGTATTTTTTAAATTATTATTCATCTTATAGTTCCCCCTTTCTAGTTAATGCATAAAGTATCATTCCATTTGATACAATAATTCTGATTGTTTCAGACATATCTGTTTTTATTATTCCGTTTACAACACTTGGTGTCATTGTAAGTATTCCTTGGAAAAGGAATGTTCCGATTATTACGTTTATAATTGTTGCTTTGTTAACTGATGCTCCTCCTATAAGGATAGCTGCTATTGCAGGGAAAGCCATATAGAAAGGTGCTAAGTATAATTGAATAAATCCGAAGCTTTGTTGATAGATAATAATTCCCACTGCAGCAAGAACACTTGATAACACAACAGATTTTATTCTTTCTCTGTCTATATTTATTCCTGTTGCTCTGGCAAATTTTTCATTTGCTCCAACTGCTTTCATAGCAAGTCCGCCTTTTGTTCTGAAGAACAGCCAGATTGCAAATCCAAGAACTGCGAACATTACTATTTCTCCAAAAGGAAAACTGCTGTTTCCTATTGCAAGTATTCTGTGCCAGTAGTTTTCAACACTGATTGTTGTACGAAGCCCTTCTCCTCCGTAAGCCCATATCATATCCTGACTTTTAAATGGAAGAATAAGCCACATAATACACATTATAGCAACTGATGAGAACCCTATATATGTAGCAATCATCATTTCTCCGCCTTTAACTTTATTAAGGATTACACCATAAAGCCATCCAAAAAGTACTGCAAAAGGGATTGAAATAAGAATTGCCCCAAAGAAACCAGCTATTCCGCTAAGCCCCATTTCAATACTTATTACTGCTCCAAGAAGTCCTGCTTCTACTCCTAAAGGCATACCAAAATTAAGTCCTGTTCCTGCCTGAATCATAGGCACAAGTGATAAAACAAGTACAACGTTCATTCCAAATCTTACTACTGTATCGCTAAGAGCTGCTTTTAAATCAAGCCCTAAGAAAGGACATGAAATGTACATCAGTAAAAGGAAAAGTCCTATGATAATTCTAGGCCAACCCATATTCTGTATAGTCTTTTTTATATTAATCATTTCCGTTTCCTCCTACTCCTACCATATATTTACCAAATTCTAATATATCTGCCTGAGGCGGAAGTATTCCTGCTACTCTTCCTTCATTTATAATAGCAATTCTGTCACATACTGATCTTAATTCTTCAACCTCAGAAGAAGTTATAACTATTGTTACTCCTTTTTCTTTATTGTATTGTTTCAAGAAATCAAGAACAAGTTTTTTGGCTCCTACGTCAATTCCTCTTGTTGGTTCAGATACAAACAAAAGTTCAGGCTCCATAGTAAATGCTTTTGCAAGACATACTTTCTGTTGATTTCCTCCGCTAAGCTCCTGAGCTTTCTGCTCTTCACTCATACATCTTATTTCAAGATTTTTGATATATTTTTTAGCATTTTCCTTTATTGCCTCATTGTCTTGGTATTTTATAAATCCTGCAAAAGATTTTAAAAACTGCTCTTTAATTTGAATTGCAGGATAAGCAATATTCATTTCAATAGATCTGTCAAGAAGAAGTCCAACTCCCTTTCTGTCTTCAGACATAAAGAATAATCCTTTTTTAAGAGGGTCTGCCGGATCGTTTATTTTTATAGGCTGTCCATTAAAAAGAACTTCCCCTGTTGTTAAATAAAGTCCCATAACTCCATTGGCAACTCCGATTTTTCCTTGTCCTGCCATTCCTCCAAGCCCAAGTATCTCTCCTCTTCTTACTTTTAAGTTAAGATTTTTTACAACTTCTCCAGGCATGTCAACTGCAAGGTTTTTAATATCAAGGATAATATCTGAGTCATCACCTGAAACTGTTTTTGCCTCTTCCTCGCTGCTGCTTTCTATTTTTCTTCCTATCATCCATTGTGTAATTTCATCTACATTTGTTTCCTGTGTAGGAACAGCATTTATCATAACACCGTCTCTTAAAACTACAACTTTATCACATGCTGCAATTATTTCATCTAGTCTGTGAGTGATAAATATTATTGCAATTCCTTTTTCTGAAAGTCTTTTTATTGTCTGAACCAAAACTTCTGCTTCACTCTCTGTAAGAACAGCTGTAGGTTCGTCTAGTACTAAAAGTTTTGTATTTTCTCTTTCAATCTCTCTTGCTATCTCTGTAAACTGCATGTGAGCAACAGGCATCTGATCAACATACTCTTCTTCATCAATTGTTACTCCAAGATGTCCGATAGCATCTTTTGATCTCTGCTTTATTGTTTTTCCGTCTATTACTCTTATTCTGTCTCCAAATAACAATTCAAGAAGGCTCTGTTTTGTAGTTTCTCTGTTAAGAACTATATTTTCGCTTGCTTTAAATCCGGGTATTAAAGAGAACTCTTGGTGAACCATTCCTATTCCTGCTGCAAGAGCATCAAAAGGGCTGTTAAAGTTTACAACTTTTCCGTTTACTTTAACCTCTCCGTTATATCCTCCTGTTTCTTTTATTACAGGCATTCCAAAAATGATTTTCATAAGAGTAGATTTTCCGGCACCGTTTTCTCCAACCAGCCCTATTACTTCTCCCTCTTTGATATCAAGATTTATATCTTTCAGAACTGTGTTTTCTCCGAAAGACTTCGATAGGTTTCTTATTTCTAATAGTGTGTTTTCCATCAATTCCCACCTTTCATATTAATAAAAGGGTAGCTTTTTCAAACTACCCTTCTTTTCATTACTATTGAATGTCAAGATATTTTTTAGGTACCTCTAAATCTGTCATATGTAAGAATCCTTTTCCAAATACATATGTATCTTGGTAAATAAGGATATAATTTTCTCTCTCAACACCATCTGCATCTACTAAGTAGTTTCCATTCCATCCGGCTCCTGCAGTGCTGTTTTTCAGAGAACCCATTATTGCATCAAAGTCTAATACATCGCATTTTCCTTCGATAACATTAACTGCGTGATCTCCTAAAGCTGTTGCAGTACTAAAATTGTATGAGAAAGCCCATGTTCCCATTCTTCCTGCTCCGCCTTTTTCAACAACTGCCTGTTCAACTTTTTTAAGTATTGCCGGCCAGTTTCCTTTTTCAGAATCATCAAATTTTATTCCTAAAGCTCCAGGGTATCCGATTGTAGGTGACGGCATATCAGCCTCTACAAAATATCCTCCCTCTTCTGCTATTCTTTTTAATAAAGGTTCTGTGTGAGCGTCATTTGTTGCGAAAAATGCTATATCTTTACCGTATCTTTTTACCCAGTTAGGAACCTGCTCAAGAATGTACTGCTGAGCTCCTGCAACTCCAACATCACTTACCGGGTCTGGTGCAGAAGTATCTATAAATTCCATTCCTAAATCCTCTGCTGTTGCTTTCATTATGTTTCTTCTTCTTGAAAGAAGTTCATAACTTAAGTGTCTAGGAAAAGAGATATGCATAAATTTAGTTGCTCCCATCATGTTTGCTGCTTTTACTATTGTATATCCTCTTATAATATCATCTGGATAAAGTGCTAAGTCAGCTACGTCTGCTATCATATCAGGATCTTCATGCGCAGTATTGGCTATTAAAAGAATATCAGGTCTTTGAGCTCTTATTCTTCTGAATGCCTCAACAGTTCCAGGTATAGCCTCTGTCATAACAACTGCTTTCATCTTAGGGTCATCTGCAAGAGATGCTATTTGAGAAATTGTTGTTTCCATTTCCTGCATAAAGTTATCAGGATAAGTAACATGAACTACCATTCCGCCTTCACTGGCTGCTCCATATTTAGCCATTATTGCCTCTGCCCCTCTTAATGAGTCCTCAGATTGTGATACTGTACCGCTTACTACTCCTATGTGATACTCTGCTTCAGCAAAAGCTGCCATCGAAAGAATCAACATAAAAATTCCAACAAAAAACTTTTTCATAAAAAAATTCCCTCCCCAAAAATATCTTAGAAATATCTCCAGCTTAAATTTTATTAAAATTTTTAATCTTTTGACATTCTCAGTGTTAATCTAATGTTTCGATTATACTCCTAATAACTGTAAGTGTCAATAAATTTTGTAAGGGATTTCAACAAGTATTTTAATAAAATACAGGATTTACTTTTAGGATAGTTTTGGGGAGGCACAAGGCACATAATTTATGCACCTTGTGACCATTTATGAAATTTATTCTCAGAATAAAATTTTCATATCTTCTTTATTTTCTATTATTCAATTTTTAAATACTTACTATCTGATATCAAAGTATTTTTTAGGAACTTCAACATTTGTCATATTTAAGTATCCTTTACCAAATACATATGTATCTTGATAGATAAGGATGTAGTTGTCTCTTTCAACACCATTTACGTCTACAAGATAGCTTCCGTTCCATCCTGCACCAGGTGTGTTAGCTTTTAATGTGTTCATTACTGCATCAAAATCTAATATGTCTGCTTTACCTTCAATAACGTTAACTGCGTGGTCTCCCATTGCTTGAGCAACACTGAAGTTATATGAGTAAGCCCATGTTCCCATTCTTCCTGCTGCACCTTTGTCAGTTACTACTTTTTCTACTTTTTTAAGAATTGCTGGCCAGTTTCCTTTTTCAGAATCATTGAAATCAATTCCTAAAGCTCCTGGATATCCCATTGTTGGAGAAGGTAAGTCAGCTTCTACGAAGTATCCTCCTTCTTCAGCTATTCTTTTTAATAGAGGTTCTGTATGAGCGTCATTTGTTGCAAAGAATGCTGTATTTTTACCAAATTTATTTAACCAGTTAGGAACCTGCTCAAGAATATATTGCTGAGCTCCTGCAACTCCAACATCACTTACTGGGTCTGGAGCAGATACATCTATAAATTCCATTCCTAAATCTTTAGCAGTTTCTGCCATTATATTTCTTCTTCTTGATAACATTTCATAGCTTAAGTGTCTTGGGAAAGATACGTGAACAAATTTATCTGCTCCCATTTCTTTTGCTGCTGTAACAATTAAATATCCTCTTGCTATTGCATCTGGATATAATGCTAAATCTGATACATCAGCTATCATTTCCGGATCTTCATGAGCTGTGTTAGCCATTAATATAATATCAGGTCTTTTATCTTTTATCCTTCTGAATGCCTCAACAGTTCCGGGAACTGCCTCTGTCATAATTACTGCTTTCATTTCCGGATCATCTGCAAGAGCAACTATTTGAGATATAGTTGTTTCCATTTCCTGCATAAAGTTATCTGGATATGTTATATGAACTACTTTTCCACCCTTGTCAGCAGCTCCATATTTAGCCATTATAGCTTCTGCTCCTCTTAATGAGTCCTCAGATTGTGATACTGTTCCGCTGACTACACCTATATGATACGCGAAACTTACTGCTGATATTGCAGTCATAAACATTGCCATTAGTGCTTTTTTCATAAACCTTCCTCCCATTTTCCTATAATCATTGTAAACTAAAAACTTAAATTAATAGAGTTCGTTTTTTTGGTACTACAGTTACTATTAAGTAAGCAATTAATTAAATGTGATTATACTCCTTATTCACTTCAAAGTCAATACAACATAATATATATATTTTCCCTAACATCTATCAATTTTTTCAATATTTTTCATAACTTTAATTTTTTTAAAATTTTAAATTAATATCTTTTTTTATATTTTTTTATTTAAATAATTTTTTTATTCTATATCAAGAGGCATTTTTCTTGTTGGAGCACCAAACTCTGTACTAAGAAGTTTTAAATCTTCTTCCGTCAATTCAATATCAAGACACTGTAGATTTTGCTTCATATGGCTGACTTTTGCTGCTTTAGGAATTGACAGCATATTATCCTGGCTCAGAGTAAAACATAATAAAACCTGTATAGGCGTTATATTATATTTATGAGCTACTGTTCTTACTGCATTAGATTCAAGAAGTTTTTTTCTAAGTCTTCCTCCCTGTGCAAGAGGACAATAAGCTATTGTGGGAATATTATGGCTGTCTGTAAATGGTTTTAAAGAATATTCTATTCCACGAGAACCTAAATGATAAAGAACCTGATTAGCGCAGCAGTTTTCTCCGTCTGCTGAAGACACTATCTCTTCCATTTCATAAATATCCATATTCGATACTCCCCAACGACGTATTTTCCCTCTTCTTTTTAGTTCTTCCATACACTCTATCGTTTCTTCAAAAGGAATCATTCCTCTCCAGTGAAGAAGATACAGATCAAGATAGTCTGTTCCCAGTCTTTTTAAAGTGTTTTCACATGCCTGAAATATTCTTCCTCTTCCTGCATTGCTTGGAAGTACTTTGGAAATTATAAAAAGCTTTTCTCTGTCATATCCTTTTATAGCCTCTCCAACAAGAAGTTCACTTCTTCCGTTTCCATACATCTCTGCTGTATCTATTATTCTGACTCCGTTATCAAGAGCATATCTGATACTTGCAATCTCTTCATCTCTTTCACTTTGAGAATCTCCCATATACCATGTTCCTATTCCCATATTTTCAATATATGTCCCATCAGGAAACATCACTTTTTTTCTCATTTTTCCTCCTAAAAATTATTTTAAAGAAAAAAGGACTGCCAAGCAGTCCCTTTTTTTAAAAATAGTAAGTTAATATTTTTTTCCTAAACAGAAGGCTCTGATTGCTTTTTCTCCTGTAAATTCAAGGAGCTGCCCTACATCTTTAATTGCTTTGTCAAGACTCATAGGTTCATTAATTATATCAAGAACCAAATCTATTCCATTTTTATAAATGTCTTCAAGATTTCTGTCTGAACTTCCTACCACAGCAATAACCGGTATGTCATACTTCTTAGCCATTTTTGCTATCCCCACTGGCGCTTTTCCATATACAGACTGGTTATCTATTCTTCCTTCACCTGTAATAACAAGGTCTGCATCTTTAATTGTCTCTTCAAGATTTATTAAGTCCATAATCTTAACAATTCCCTCTTTAAACTGAGCTTTGCATACACTTAAAAGAGCATATCCAAGTCCTCCTGCTGCTCCGCTTCCAGGTTCAGCAGAATATTTTTTTCCTGTAACTTCATCTATAATATCGCCGTATTTTTCTAAGATGCTGTCCAGTTCTTTTACTCCTTCAGGAGTTGCTCCTTTTTGAGGTCCAAAGATATATGATGCTCCGTTTTTACCGCAAAGAGTATTGCGTACATCAGACAATACAATTATTTCAGATTCAAAAATCCTTTTATCAACTTGTGTTAAATCTACTTTTGAAATATTTTTCAATTCACTTGGAGTATATCCTATCTCTTCATTTTCAGAATTATAGAACTTTGCTCCTAATGATGCAAGCATTCCTGCTCCGCCGTCATTTGTAGCACTTCCTCCAACCCCAATATAAATTTCTCTTATTCCTTTATCAAGTATTGCTTTCAGAACTTCCCCTACTCCATATGTGCTTGTTGCAAATGGATTAAGTTCTTCACGCTTTACAAGATTTATTCCTGATGCTTCAGCCATTTCCATTACAGCTATTTTTTCCCCTATGATACCATATCTTGCATTTACAGGAGCTCCAAGAGGTCCCGGAACTTCTATAAACTTGTATTCTCCATTAGCTGCTGATTCCACTATTGCTTCAACTGTTCCCTCTCCTCCGTCAGCAATAGGAACTTTTTTTATGGAAATGTCACTGTATACTTTTTTTATTCCTTTTTCAATATATTCAGAAACTTCTTTTGATGTAGCACTTCCTTTAAAAGAATCTACAGCAATAACTATTTTCATCTTTTTCATAAGCTTACCTCTTTAAAAGACCAGCTTCTTCCATTTTTACTGCCATAAAATCTGTAACAGCTTTTTTAGATGAAAGATTTGGTTTGATAGGATCTCCTACATTCATATTGTTTATATTAGCCATATCTTTTGTTGCAACTGGGAAACTTGCTTTATCCATAGACAATCTTACTGGATTTAATTTGAATTGAAGTTCTAAAGATTCTTTTAAATCTCCTTCAGCATATTTATTATATATTGAAGTTAATAACTCAGGAAAAATATTAGCAGTTGTACATACTCCTCCAACAGCTCCTATTGTTAATGATGAGAACAGTAAAGTATCTTTTCCTCCAAATACTTTAAATCCTGTATCTCTTGTTCTTCTTATAAATTCAAGAACCTGATTTATATCTCCGCTTGAATCTTTTATTCCAACAATATTTTTAACTTCTCTTGCTAATTTTTCTACTAAATCTCCAGAAAGAGTATAACCTATTCTTGGATTGTTATAAATTAACAATGGCAGTTCTCCTATTGAATCTGCAACTGTTTTGTAGTGTAAAAACAGCTCTTCTTCTGTTGGTTTTAAAAACATAGGCTGTAAAAGAGCTATTCCGTCTACACCTAATCTTTTTCCCATTTGAGCAAGTTTAACACATTTTGAAGTTCTGATTGCTCCTACACCCATAATTACAGGAACTCTTCCATCAACTTCATCAAGTATTACTTTTGTTATCATTTCATATTCTTCATCATCAAACATATAAAATTCACTGTTGCTTCCATGAGCAAGAATTCCGTGAACTCCTCCGTCAATTATGAAATTAACTTGTTTTCTAAGCTTTTCTACATCTACATTCTCGTTCTCATCTACCGGAGTAAGAATTGGTACATATATTCCCTTCAATAAACTTAAATCCATTTTAGTCCTCCCAAACTTAATTTCTACTTTTCAGCAAGTTCTTTTTAGTTTTTTCCACCAACAGTAATGTTGTTTATTTTTTCATAATAATTTAATAATGCTGAGTGGTCTTTTTTCTCTCTTCCGTCTATTTTAAGAGCCTGCATCATTTCCATAACTTGAGATGTTAATGGTAAAGAAACATTGATTGCGTGAGAAGTATCTAAAGCATTTTGTAAGTCTTTTATGTGTAATTCAATTCTGAATCCTGGTTCAAAGTTTCTTGATAACATCATTGGAGCTTTTGCGTTCATTACTGTACTTCCAGCAAGTCCTCCTTTTATAGCATCAAATACTAATTGAGGGTCAACTCCTGCTTTTTCACAAAGAACAAATGCTTCACTTAAAGCTGCAATGTTTACAGCAACTATCATTTGGTTAGCTAGTTTTGTTGTATTTCCTGCTCCTACAGCTCCTGTTCTTACTACTGAACCTGCCATAGATTTCATTAAATCATAATATTTGTCAAATAATTCTTGTTCTCCTCCAACCATTACAGATATAGTTCCGTCAATAGCTTTTGGTTCTCCTCCAGATACTGGTGCGTCTAAGAATCCAATATTCATTTCTGCTAATTTAGCTGCAATGTTTTGGCTTTCAACAGGATTGATTGAACTCATATCAATTACTACTGTTCCTGCTTTTAATCCTTCAGCTGCTCCGTTTTCATTAAATAAAGCTGCTTTAACGTGTGGTGAGTTTGGAAGCATAGTTATTAATACATCACAATTTTCTCCAACTTCTTTTCCAGATTTTGCTCCTGTTGCTCCGCAAGATACTAAATCTTCTACTGCTGCTGTATTAAAGTCAAAAACAGTTACTTCATATCCTGCTTTTAATACGTTTTTACACATTGGTCTTCCCATTATTCCTAATCCGATAAATCCTACTTTCATTTTTACCTCCAAAATTTATTAATTTCTAAATATGTTGTGTTTGTGTGTGAAAAATATTTATTTTTTATTATGACTTATTTTAATATAATTTCCTCTCTCATTCAATGTTCTCTGGAACATTATTTTTTATTTTTAAAAGTTTTTTTTATTACACAGAACATCTTTTTCTTTATATTTTTTTCTGTATATGATAATATATATCTAAAATATAATATATATAAGGAGGAAACTTATGAATATTCCTACTGACCTTGCCCTGAAAATTGTTAAGGATATGAAAGATATAATCAATCAGGATTTAAACTTTATAAATACTAACGGCTATATTATTGCCAGTACAGACAAAACAAGAATCGGGCAGATACATGAGGCTTCTTTAAAATGTATTGCCACAAATAGTGATGTTGTTATCAATAATGATGATGAATATGCAGGAACTAAAAAAGGGATTAATATCCCCGTTCATCTTAACAATGAAATTGCCGGAGTAATAGGAATTACAGGAGAACGTGAAGATGTTGAAAAATTTGGTAAGATAATTAAATCTATGACTGAAATTCTTATAAAAGAAGCATGGCTGAAAGAACTTTTTATTAAGAAAAAAGAACAAAACAGAAACATGATTGAAACTATACTTTTTGGTAATCATAGAAACATTGAATTTTATACTCTTCTGAAATTTCCTTATACTGTTATCATTGGAAATACAGATAACAGATTTGAAAACAGCAATGATTTATACAACATTCTTGAAAACTTCCTTTCAAGAAACAAAAAAAATATTTTTACTATAACATCTGACCAGATTATTTTATTTATAAACTCAAATAAAATGCCGTATATAAAAGAGTTTATCTCTTCCATTCAAAATCATCTTCAGGAAACTCTGAAATTTGATTTCAGGTTTGGTATTGGACGGTCTGTTGAATCTTTAGATGATTTTTCCATTTCATATTCAGAGGCAAAAAATGCTTTAAAATATATATTAAATTTTGACACTGAAAAAAAACAGATATTTTATTCTGAATTGGATTTAGGAATCCTTCTTCCAAATATAAGCAGAAACAAAATGGAAGAGTTCGTAAATAAAATTTTGGGAAATCTTTCTGAAAATGAAATTGAAGATTTTTATGAAATTTTTCATTCTTACAAAATGAATAACGGAAGTATAAAAGAGGCTTCTGCTGCTTTGTTTATGCATAAAAATACACTTCAATATCAGCTGAATAAAATAGAAAAAATTACAGGTTACAATCCTAGAGATTTAAAAGATTTCTCTCTTCTTGATTTTGCTTTTATGTTAAAAAAATTTGATTATTACAACAAAAAAGGAGAACAGCTTTAAGCTGTCCTCCCTTTTTTTCTATAAATTTAGGTTGTATTATAGATTAATGTAATTGTATTTTAATTATCTTACTATCTTACTAAGCAAGGTTTTTTATTATCAAATTTCCAATCTTTAATCAAATATTGCATTGCCGCAGCGTCATCTCTTGCACCTAGATTTTTCTCTACATATAATTTGTGTGCTGCCATTATTTTATCCATATCTATTTCTATTCCTAATCCTGGAACATCTTTTGGAACTGTGATTTCACCATTTACAATTTTATGTGCATTTTTAGTTAAATCCTGTCCGTCCTGCCAGATCCAGTGAGTGTCTATTGCTGTTATGTTTCCTGGAACTGCTGCTGCTACATGACTGAACATTGCTAAAGATATATCAAAGTGATTGTTTGAGTGAGATCCCCAAGTTAAACCAAATTCTTTACACATCTGTCCGACTCTTACTGAACCTTCCATTGTCCAGAAATGTGGGTCTGCAAGAGGAATAGAAACACTGTTTAAAGCAACTGAATGCTGCATTTGTCTCCAGTCAGTAGCTATCATATTTGTAGCTGTTGGAAGTCCTGTTGCTTTTCTGAATTCTGCCATAACTTCTCTTCCAGAGAATCCCTCTTCAGCTCCGCAAGGATCTTCTGCATAAGCAAGAATTCCGTGCATATCTTTACATAAAGATACTGCTTCTTTTAATGACCATGCTCCGTTAGGGTCAAGAGTTATTCTTGCTTCTGGGAATGCTTCATGAAGAGCTTTTATTGCTTTTATCTCTTCTTTTCCTTCAAGTACTCCGCCTTTTAATTTGAAATCTTCAAATCCGTATCTTGCATGAGCTGCTTTTGCAAGAGCTACAACTTTTTCAGGAGTCATTGCTTCGTCTCTTCTTATTCTTCCCCATTCATCAGAGTTGTCATCTCCTGATAAGTATGGAAAATCTGTTTTATTTCTGTCAGCAATGTAGAATAGATATCCTAAAACTTTTACTTTTTCTCTTTGTTGTCCTTCTCCAAGTAAAGCTGCAACTGGTACATTTAAATATTTTCCCATAAGGTCTAATAATGGAGCTTCAACTGCTGTCATTACATGAACTGTTGTTCTTAAATCAAATGTCTGAGTTCCTCTTCCTGAAGAATCTCTGTCTATAAAAGTATCGTGAATGCTTTTTACAATATTTTTATATTCTCCTATGCTTTTTCCAACTACTAATGGCTTAGCATCTTCAAGAGTTTTTCTTATTTTTTCTCCTCCTGGAACTTCCCCTACTCCGATTTCTCCATTATCAGCTTTTAAAATAACAATGTTTCTTGTAAAATAAGGTCCATGTGCTCCGCTTAGGTTTAAAAGCATACTGTCATATCCTGCTACTGGAATTACATTCATTTCAACTATTCTAGGTGTCATAACTCTCTCCTTTTTCAAAATTATTTTTATACGATTTTCATTTTTTCCTTTTCATTATAATACATTTATAATACTTATAAGTACATTTATCTTATAAACTAATTCTACTCCATATTATCTATTAAGTAAACTTCTTCTTTTTAATACTTCTCTTAATTTTTCTTATAGAGCGTGTTCAACTTATAGAAAAGAGGCTGCTGCAAATTAAATACAGCAGCCTCCTATTTTATTTTTAAACACAATATTTTTTATTTTAAAGAAGCACACACCATAATAAGATGGTAGCTATTGATAAAATTGTGCTGCATACTATACATTTTCCTGCAAAAATATAATCTCCATTATATTTTGCTGCCAGTATAGCTGTTGTACTTCCTGCAGGCATTCCGCTTATAAGAACTTCTACTCCTGTACTTAAAGAATTTACTCCGCAGATTTTACATAAAATTAATACTATCAAAGGAATTAATATTAATCTTACAGCTGAATAATAAAGAACTGTTTTAGAAACTATAGATTTTATATCTTTTATTTCTCCTAAAATACTTCCAATCAAAATCATCGAAATACTTGTTGTACAATTCCCTACACTTTTTAAAGTCTTATCCAGAAAATCAGGGAGAGGAAGCTGGAAAAACATCAGCACAAGTCCAATATATACTGCTATTATACATGGATGAAGTGCCACTCTTTTAAAAATATCTTTTTTATTGTCTGATACAGTAAAACATGAAATTCCTGCTGACCACATAACTATTCTTTGAGGAATAAGGCAGACTGAACCATACATAAGTCCCTCTGTTCCAAAAACTCCCTCTACTACTGCCATTCCCATAAAACCGGCATTAGAACAGATAGTTGCATACTGCAGAACTTTTCTTCTTCCTTCAGGCTGATTTTTATATAATACTTTTGCTAAAATCATACTTATAAATTGTGCTGCAAAAGCAAATATAAGAATCACAATAAATTTTACCAAAATTTCATAATTAAATTTCACCCTAAAAGAATTTATTATCATTGCTGGTAAAAATACATAGATTAAAAGGTCTGTAAGTACAGCTCTCCCCTCGTCTGTAAATATTCCCTTTTTTCTCACAATTATACCTATGACTATCAGTATAAATAAAATCCCCTGAAGCGATAAAACTCTTGTTATATCCATATCATCTGCCTCTTTTTATTATGTTATAGGTGCTGGGTTAAAAATGCAGAAGTCATTGTGAAGTTTGTATTTCTCTGCAAAACTTTGTTTTCTTCCGCTTGCAACATCTATAATTTCATTAAATAAAAGAGTTCCAATATCTTCTATTGTTGCCTCTCCTGTTGCAATTGGTCCTGCATTAATATCTATCAGATCAAACCATTGATTTTTCATGTCATTTCTTGAACATACTTTTATTACAGGTGCTGCTGCAAGTCCATATGGAGTTCCACGTCCTGTCATAAATACTTGAAGTCCTATTCCTGAAGCTAATTGACATGGTCCGCATACAATGTCACTTGCAGGAGTTGCTGCATAAATAAGTCCATGTTTTGTTGGTTTTTCCCCTGGAGATAATACTTCAACTATTGGAGATGTTCCTGATTTTGCTATTGAGCCCATAGCCTTTTCAACTATATTTGCAAGTCCTCCTTTTTTGTTTCCGGGAGTTGGATTTGCACTTCTGTCAACTTCTCCCTCTTCCAAGTATTTATCATACCATCTCATCTCTTCTGCCAGTCTTTGTCCGACTTCAGAGTTAGTACAACGTTCACCGATAAGATGAACACCGTCTCTTACCTCTGTTACTTCAGAAAACATTACTGTTGCTCCGCCTTTAACAAGCATATCTGCTGCATATCCTGCTGAAGGGTTTGCTGTTACTCCGGAAAAGGCATCACTTCCGCCGCACTGCATTCCAATAAGCAGATCAGAAAGAGGAAGAGTCTCTCTTTTTCTTTCATTAAGAACAGCAAGTTTTTTATCTGCCATTTCCATGATTGAATCTATCATATCAGCAAAACCTTTTTTGTCTTGCAGAATTATTACATTTTCAGGTGTAATGTCCTCTTTGTCGCAAAGCATATCCACTGTAAACTTTTCACATCCAAGTCCCACTACCATCATTTGTCCTCCAAAATTTGGATGTTTAGACAAATTACGAAGTATTCTGATAGGAACTTTTGCTTCCGGTGCATTAATAGCAACCCCGCATCCATAAGCATGATTTATTGCAACTACTCCGTCAACATTTGGATATTTTGGAAGAAGTTCTGCTTTAATTCTTTCAACTGCTCTGTTTAATACACCTGTTACACATTGAACTGTTGTGCTTATTCCTAAAATATTTCTTGTTCCTGCATATCCTCCATTTGGATTTCTATATCCTTCCCATGTTTTTACAGGAGGCTCTGGAAGATTTTCCACAATATTTACTCCAAACTCCATATTATCTACTGAAGGAGGAGTAGGAAGAATAAGCATTTTTTCGTTTATCCACTGCCCTTTTTTAATATCGTCGATAGCGTATCCTAAAACAACACCATATCTTATAATCGGCTCATTTTTATTTATGTCGCATAAAGCTATTTTATGAGCCTGAGGAATGTCGTTTAAAGCTGTAATTCCTTCCATCACTTCTGTTCCGGCTTTTATTTCATTTACAGCAACAGCTACGTTATCAATTTCTTTTATTTTTATACATGATAAAGTATCCATTTTCTCACCTTGTTATTATAATCTTAATTTTTTTAGTTATTTTTAAATTTATAGTTATCATAAACAGCATATGCTATTGATAATAAAATAAGTACCCATATTCCCCATCCAAGAGGTCTTTGGAAGAAACACATTAAGTCTCCGCCAGAACCTTTTATTGAGTCAACAAAATATTTCTCAAGGTCACGACCTAAAATAAATCCGATAAGGAATGAAGCTGTAGATATTTTTAGTTTTCCAAAAATATATCCAACAACACCAAAGAATAATAAAGTCCATACATCAAACATATTTCCGTTACGAGTTGCATAAGCTCCAACTACACACATAAGAATAATTACAGGATATATTCTTGTTTTTGGAAACTGAATTACTTTTGCAATATATTTGATTGGATAAAACATTACTATGAACATAAGAATGTTACAGATTAATAATGCAAATAGAATTGTATGCCATATATCTGGGTTTTTAGATATAAATAAAGGTCCTACCTGAATTCCCTGAAGCATAAATGCCCCTACTAAAACAGCTGTTGTACTGTCTCCAGGAATACCAAGAGATAATAAAGGAATTAAAGCTCCTCCTGTAAGACCGTTGTTAGCAGACTCACTGGCAACCAATCCTTCAACAGCTCCTTTTCCAAATTCACTTGAATTTTTAGAAAAGTTTTTAGCTTGTGAATAAGAAAGAAGTGATGCTGCACTTCCTCCAACTCCCGGAAGAATTCCCATAAATGTTCCAATTCCTGCTGAACGAAGTACGTTGACAACTTGTCCTTTAAAATCTTTAAATGAAAACTTTCTTGTATTCTCCGACATATCTGCAGCTATGGCATTTGCCTTCATGCCGTCCTCTGCTTCTTCAAATATCTGGCTTAAAGCAAATAATCCTATAAGAACTGGAAGCAGCTGGAATCCGCTTCTTAAATCTACTCTTAAGAAATCAGGAACCATTCTCATTGTATTGTTGTCTGGGAACTGTCCGATTAAAGCTACAAGAGTTCCTAAGAATCCTGCAAAAATACCTTTAATCATGCTTCCTTTAGAAAGAGCTGCTATTACAGTCATTGCAAATAAGATAATAAGGAATTTCTCAATAGCAGAGAATCTGATTGCAAGTTTTGCTAAAGGCGGTGTAAACAGCCAAAGAGCAACTAAACTTATCATTCCTCCAAGAAGAGAAGCTGTAATTCCTATTTTTAAAGCTCTTTCTCCCTCTCCTCTTTTAGCCATTGGGTGTCCGTCAAATCCTGTTGTTATAGAAGAAGGTGTTCCTGGAATATTTATAAGAATTGCAGGGATAAGTCCTCCGCTGATTCCTCCAACATAAAGTCCTAATAATAAATATAATGATGTATTTAAATCATAAGCATAAGTTAATGGTAAAAATATCGCAATAGCCATTGTTGCAGTCATTCCCGGAATAGCACCAAATATTATTCCAACGAAAACTCCCACTGTGGCTACAATAAATTGTAAAATTCCAAATTCTATCATAATTCTATCCTCCTATGGCAGTGTAATCTGAAATACCTGTCCAAATACGAACCATACTCCAGTAGCAAACAAAGTTGAAATTATTGCAGAGTTAGCAACTGATTTAAAACCAGGATTTTTATAAAAAGTTTTTTCTTTTATTCCCTGGACAACTCCTTTCAACTCTCCTACACCAGTAAACAATACATTGAAAAGGAAGATACATATAATACTTGCAGCTAAAAATCCTATAAACTCCATTGCTTCTATGTATATTACAAATAATGCCAGACCTCCGATTAATCTTAATTTATCCCAGTTTTCTTTAAAGAATCTGTAACCTGATAAGTTAATAAAAGGTTTTCCGGCTTTTTTAGTTTCAAAATATCTTTGAATAATTAAAAGCACAGCTAAAATTACTAAAATCCCCATTACTATAGGAGGCATAATCCAGTGTGATTTAGAAGGTACATAATTTATTCTAATCATTTTTTTCTCCTTTACCCCAATACTTTTTTATAAATGGGGAGAAATTCATTTTGAAATTTCTCCCCATCATTTTAACTGTTTACTATTTTTATTTTTGTACTAAATCATCTAATGATGGTGAATTATCGATTAACACTTGAGTATTGTTTCTTTTGTTGTAGATAAATTCTTTAGCATCTGCTGAATTTAAATATGCAGAACGATAGTTCATTCTTCCTAAGTCAGCGTTAAACTGCTCATCAGCTGATACTGCTGCCATTGCTGCATCAAGTTCTGCTACTAACTCTGCAGGGAAATCTTTTGGCATATACATTAAGAAGTCTTTAGAGAATCTGAACTCTCCGTCGTTTACTGTAATTCCTAAGTCAGCATAAGATTTTACATCTACACCTTCAATATTATCTAAAAGTCCTACGAATTTCATACCGATTTTTGGATCATCAGTTTCTGTGTAATCTTTTAATGAAGTATAGTCAGCAAATATTACGTCACAGTTTCCATCCCATAATAGTTGACATTTGTCAGCTGTTGAACCACCAACTACAACTACTATACGGCTTGCAACTTCTTGTCCGTAGTTTTTAACAACCCAGTCATAGAAAGCAATAAATCCAATGTGAGATACTCCTCCAGCTTCACAAGCCATACGGCATACAGCTTCAGGATTTTCTTGTAAATATTTAGGAATTTCTGTTACATCATTGTATGGTGCATTAATTCCTGCTGCCCAAGCTGCTCCAGGGTTTTGAGCCACACGAGGACCAACTGTCATATTTTCTAATTTATACATTTCATCATAAGATTTAAAAGATACACCTAAATAAGTCATATCGTGGAATATCATTACTGTATTTCCATCTGGCTTAGAATCCTGCATTGCTGCAAGAGCTTCTGCTGCCCCGACTGCGTCAACTTTAAGGTTAGCACCTAAAGCTTTACCTAAATGTCTTGAAACTGTATCTGCTATTAAGTATGAGTCACCAGATGTTGATGTTGAACCAATTACAACTCTGACATTTTTTCCTTTAAAAGTTGTTGCTGTTTCTTTTTCTTTTCCACATCCTGTTAATACTGTCATAAAAACAATACTAAGCATTAAAACTACTGCCTTTAAAACCTTTTTCATAATACAACCTCCTAATTTTGTCACTTTTTTTGTTTTTCTTTCTCTTTTCACACACAACCACTGTTAAAAAAACATTTATTTTAATTTCAATTTTATTTTAGCCCATAAGTTCTAGTAAGTAAAATTCTTTTTTTTAAGATTTGTCTTAGTTTTTCTTATAGTTCTCAAAAAAATATTGCTTTTTACTGTTTTTATACTTTATAATTTAAGGTAATAATATTAACTTTTTTGCTTTATTGGAGGGTGAATCATATGGATTTAAAACAGTTGGAATATATAGTGGAAATTGCCAAAGAA